>UQJA01000075.1 GCA_900541285.1 uncultured Collinsella sp. | reverse complement strand
GGGCATGACGGGCGGTTCGTTCGTGGCTGGAGGCGTTTAATTTCCGTTCAGGCAGTCGCGCAGCAGGCCGATGGCGAAGGCGCTGGCGCGGTCGATGATCTGTCCCCGGTCGGTTCCGCACTGTTTGAGGATTGCGACCGTCTCCCGGGGTGTCGCCACGGCGATCCACACCGTGCCGACGGGCTTTTCCGCCGAGCCGCCCGAAGGTCCTGCGATTCCGGTGGTGGCCACGCCGTAGTCGGCGCCTGCCGCGCGGCGGACGCCCTCGGCCATCTGGCGGGCCACCTGTTCGCTCACGGCGCCGTAGCGGGCGATGTCCGCGGGGTCGACGCCCAGCAGTTCGGCTTTTGATTCGTTGCTGTACGACACCACGCCGCAGAGGAAATAGGCCGAAGCGCCGGGCATGGCCGTGAAGCGCGCGGCGATCGAGCCGCCCGTGCAGCTTTCGGCTGTGGCGAGCGTCAGGGAGCGTTCGGTGAGTATTTTGTGCACCACCTCCTGCATGGTGGCGGTTTCGAATCCGATGATGTTGTGGGGGATGATCCTGCGCAGGGCCTCGAACCGGCTCTCGATTTCGCGGGCGACGCTTTCGCCCTCCACCTCGTAGGCCGACAGGCGCAGGCGCACCGCGCCCGGATTGGGCAGGTAGGCCAGTTTCAGGTACGGGGGCAGGGCGTTTTCCCACGCTTCGATGCGCTTGGCGAGCATCGACTCGGGCAGTCCGGCGGTGATCATCGTGCGGTGGACGATCTGCCGCAGCGCGAAGCGGGTCTTCAGGCGGGGCATCACCTCGTCCTCCATCAGGTGCTCCATCTCGAACGGCACGCCCGGCAGCGAGACGACGACGTGCCCCTCGCGCTCGAACCACATGCCCGGGGCCGTGCCGTGGGCGTTGAACAGCACCGTGCAGCACGCGGGGACCATCGCCTGCGAACGGTTGAGTTCGTTGAACTCGATGCCGCGTTCGGCGAGCATTTTCTCAACGTGCCCGGCCACCCGTTCGTCGTAGCGCATGTCGCTGCGGAACATCTCCGCGAGGGTCTTTTTGGTGATGTCGTCCTTCGTGGGGCCGAGTCCTCCGGTGATGACGGTCACCTCCGAGCCGGCGAGGGCGCGCTCCGCGGTTTCGATGATTTGCGTGCGGTCGTCGCCGATCGAGATTTTCTCGCGGACCACGATGCCCGCCGCATTGAGGTGCTTGGCGATGGAGACCGAATTGGTGTCGACGATCTGCCCGATGAGTATTTCGTCGCCGATGGTGATGATGGTTGCCTTCATGTGTGGGGTTATTTTTGTCCGGACCCGGGGCGGCGTTCCTCTTCCGATTCGCCGTCGGATGCCTTCCCGGCGGTCCCGACGGCCTCCGGGGCGGATGCTTCGGGGTTTTCCCCGTTTTGCACGGCCTCCCCGGCGGCGCGCATGGCGGCCGGCTTTTCGGCCGCGGCGATCAGTTCGCGGCACACCTCTTTGACCATTCCGGGACCGTTGTAGACGTATCCGGTGTAGAGTTGCACGAGGTCGGCCCCGGCGTCGAGCATCGCCAGGCCGTACTCGATGGCGGCATCCGGGTCGAAGTGCTCCCCGCCATCGCTAAACGAATCGGGCGTCACGTTGAGGACGCCCATGATGCGCGGACGGTCAAAGCTGAGCTCGTACTTTCCGCACCGCCATGTCTTGCTGTCGTTCGCCATGAACATCCTCCTAAAATGCCCACGCCGCCGAGCTTGGGGAGCTGGCGGCGGGGTCGCTTTGCACTCAGTTTTTCTATTGTATCCGCGCGCGCGGGCTAGAACGCAAACGCGGCCGCGATGTCGCAAGAAATCAGCAGGTCGGCATTTGCATCCTGATCGGTGGGAGCAAGGTTGCATATGGCCAGCGTATCGCCGGTAAAGTATCGCGTAAGGCCTGCCGCCGGATACACCACGAGCGAGGTCCCGCCCACAATGAGGGCATCGGCGGCGGCGATGGCGGCAACGGCACCGGTCAACACATGCTCGTCGAGCGGCTCTTCGTAGAGCACCACATCGGGCTTAATGCGCCCGCCGCACGCAGGACACACGGGCACGCCCGCGGCGTCCTCGTGCTCGCGCGAGCAAATCCACTCGGCGCTATAGACCGCGCCGCACGACTGGCAAATGTTGCGATGGGCCGATCCGTGCAATTCAAACACGCGCTGCGAGCCGGCCGCCTGGTGCAGGCCGTCGATGTTTTGCGTCACCACGGCGTCGAGCTTGCCGGCGCGCTCCAGCTCCGCCAGCTTGGCGTGGCAGTGGTTGGGCTTGGCGTCAAGGGCGATCATCTTGGTCCGATAGAAGTCGAAAAACTCGGCAGGATGCGCCTCGTAAAAGCTATGCGACAACATGGTCTCGGGCGGGTAGGCAAACCGCTGGTGATACAGGCCGTCCACACTGCGGAAATCGGGGATGCCGCTCGCCGTGGAAACACCAGCGCCGCCAAAGAAGACCACGCGCTTGTGGGTACCGAACAGCTCTGCCAGCGCGGCGGATGCCTGCTTTGGGTCCGATATTGCCTGCGTCATATGAGTCCTCCGTCCTTGTTAGTCGGGCAGCGTTGGACGACGTCCCAGCATGCGGCCTTTAAGTCAGCATGTGCGGAGCCCACCCCGCCCCTGTTGCGCTAATCTTAAGCCTGCCAACCCCGTCGAAAGGACACCATGCCTCAGACTTACACTTTCGCCTCGTGGAACGTCAACGGCCTGCGCGCCGTGCTTAAAAAGGACCCGAGCTTTATCAAGATCGCGCAAGAACTCGACGTCGATATTCTGGCGCTGCAAGAGACCAAGTTGCAAGATGGCCAGGTCGATATTGACCTGCCCGGCTATCACCAAACCTGGAGCTACGCCGAGCGCAAGGGCTACTCGGGCACTGCGGTCTTTAGCCGCCAGGAACCGCTGCGCGTGCTGCACGCCGACGCGCTGCTACCCTACGCCGGCGAGGGCGAGGCGGCCGAGCTCGTCGCCCAAGCCGCAACCGAGGGCCGCGTCTGCGCGCTGGAGTTCGACAAGTTCTGGTTTGTGGATGTCTACACTCCCAACGCGCAAAACGAACTCGCCCGCATCGACGTGCGCATGGCCTGGGACGATGCCTACCGCGACTTTTTGAGCGCGCTTGAGCACGAAACCGGCAAGCCCGTCGTAACCTGCGGCGACTTTAACGTGGCGCACGAAGAGATCGACCTTAAGAACCCCAAGTCCAACCGCGGCAACGCAGGCTTTTCGGACGAAGAGCGCGGTAAGTTTACCGAGCTGCTCAACGCCGGCTTTACCGATACCTGGCGCACGGCTAATCCGGACGTCGAGGGCGTCTACAGCTGGTGGAGCTATCGCTTTAATGCCCGCAAGAACAACGCCGGCTGGCGCATCGATTATTTCCTGGTGAGCGACGCAATCGCCGGCAATGTGCGCGACACGGGCATCCGCGGCGACATCTTCGGCAGCGATCACTGCCCCGTCACCCTCACGCTAGAACTCTAGCCTCAAGTAATTCCTGGGGGACGGAGGAAAACAGATCATGTGACCCCTCTCCCCCTATAAGTTGCGGTGGAATAGTTCCTGTTTGGGCAGCAAATAGCCAAAAACGAGAACTATTCCACCGCAAGTTCGTGAGGGAACGCGAAATGCCTTACAGTAAATGCCCTACAGTCCGTATTTCACGACGACTCGGTTGATGCGGCGACACCAGGGCTTGTACAGGGCGGCCAAAAACACACAGGTCGCGAGTCCGTGCGTGATATCGAACGGTACGGCGGCGGCAAGACGCGCCACGGCTCCCGCCCACGTGAGCGGCTGCACAAAACCGATGATGTCATAGGCGTTGATCACCACGCCGTACAGCAGACCCGAGGCAAAGCCATACGCCAACAGCGCCGGCATGCGCACGGTTCCATCCGCACGGTCAAACGCACCGGTATGCGCCAGCACACCGCCAACATAGCCAACCAGGCCCCAGGCATACATCTGCCACGGTGTCCACATGCCCTGTCCAAAAAAGAAATTGCTGGTCAGCGCCGCCAGCGCGCCAACCATAAAACCATTGCGACGGCCAAGCGTCACCCCCGCGATAATGGCGATGGCGCTCACCGGTTTAAAGTCGGGAATGGGCCCAAACAGGATGCGCCCCGCCGCCGCCAGCGCCGCCAGCACCAGCGTGGGCATAATCTGGCGCAAACCCGGACGAGATGCCTCGTAACCCGCAAAGAACAGTGCAAGCACCAGCGCCACCACAATCAGCATGGCCAACGCTGCCTGCTCAACACCCGCCAGCAACGCCGCAGCCATCACCGCCGGCACCGCCAACAACAGCGGGATCTCCAGTTTTGCAAGCAAGCGCGAGAAACGACAGTCCGTCATCCCATCACGCCCTATAGAACACGTTGTCGGCAAAGAAGTCGGCCGGGGGCTCCATGCAGGCAATCTCGCCGTCAAACATCATGGCGACGTCGTCGGCTACCTGCTCGGCAAAGTCCAAATCGTGCGTAGCCATGATGACGGTGCCGCCAGTCTTCGCATGGTCACGCAGGGCGCGGGCGATGATGCGACGGCTCTCCAGGTCCAAGCCCTTCGTGGGCTCGTCAAGCAGCAGCAGCTCGGGGCAGATCAGCAGCAGCTTTGCCAGTGCGAGCAGCTGGCGCTGTCCGCCCGAGAGGTCGTAGGGGTGGCGCGTCTCCAGGCCGTCCAGTCCAAGTTGCACCGCACGCTCCCGCGCCAAGTTCTCGTCATATCCGCAGGTCGAGGCCCATTCCATCAGCTCATCGCGAACCGTCTCGGCAACCAGCAATGCTTTGGGATTCTGAGGCAGCAGCGCCGCCGAGGCCGCTCCGCGCACCATGCGGCCGCGCTGCAGCTTGGCGGTCTTCGCCAGCACCGAGAGTATCGTCGACTTACCGCATCCGTTGCCGCCCACGATCGCATGCACCGCACCGGCCGAAAACGACGCATCGAGCCCGCGCAGCACCCAGCCGGACGCTCGATCGTAGCGAAACCAGCCTTCCGACAGGGTGGTAGCCGACCCGCCGTGCATTTTTTGGAGTATTCTGCTTCCATCCGTGCGCGAGAAGGCTTCCGAGCCGTTCTCGAGCGACGTTTGCGCCACAAATTCGGACGATTTGTCCAATTCCGAACTTTTTTTCGCGCTCGATACGTCCCCGAGCGGCTCCAGAGAGCCCAAATTGTCCTCACGCCTGCTGAATACTCCTTTATTTGCACATCGGATGGCACCCCACCCCAACATGTCATCGGAAAACAGCGATTCTCGGCGTCCCAAAGAAGCCATATCCGCCACCTCGCGCACGCGACCGTCCTCAATCCGGTACGCACACGTCGCGTATTCGAGCATTGGGCGCGGCTGATGCGTCGCAACAACAACCGTGCAGCCCAGCTCGCGATTCACACGAAACAGCGCGTGCAGGAAATTCTTCTCCGCAACCGGATCAAGCTGAGACGTGGGCTCGTCGAGCAGCAGCACGCGCGGGCGCAGCGCCAAGACGGCGGCAAGCGACAGCAGCTGCTTGCGGCCACCCGAAAGCGTATCGGTATCGCGGTGAAGCCAATCTTCCAGCCCAAAGAAATAGCTGGTCTCAGCTACGCGACGGCGCATCTCATCACGCGCTAGCCCCAAGTTTTCCAGGCCAAACGCCATCTCGTGCCACACGGTTTCGCACACGATCTGGTTCTCGGGATCCTGGAACACATAGCCCACGCGCTCCGCCGATGCCCGCACGTCCATGTCGGCAACGTTCTCGCCCAGCACGCTCAGTTCGCCAGTGCGCTCGCCCGCCGGAGCGATCTCGGGCTTGAGCAGCGACAGCAGCGTCGACTTACCCGATCCGGTACCGCCAACAAGCAGCGCAAATGCACCTTGGGGAACACGCCAATCAAGCCCGTCGAGTACCGGTGCCTCGGCCCCGGGATAGGCAAAACTAAGGCCTCGCACCTCAATCGCCGGCGCGGCCGAGCCATATGCCACACCCGCCGCCGAGCCCCTATCAAACCGAGCCATCAGCCAAACCTCTTCTCATCAATCGCGTGCAACGCGCAAGGCAGCACCATCCAGGCAGCGTACACGACATAGCCCAGCCACGGCGCCGGCACCAAGAGCTGAGGATAAAACGAATACTGCGTCGTTGCGGTCCACGCCACTGCCACCGTGGCCACGCCAAACAGCGCAAGCCCAACCAGCGTGGCAACGTCGCTGCGCCCCAGTCGATACCGCGCATACGTCGTACGACGCGTCGCGGCACCCCACCCGCGCGAGCGCATCGCGTCCGCGCGCTCCAGCGAATCTTCCATGCCCCAGCCCATCAATACGCTCGACGCCCGCAGGTGCGAGCGCACGGGGTCGGCCGGCGCGCGGCCCGGCACATCAATCGCATCCTGCACCGCCAGCACCGTACGACCGCGGCGCAAAAACTGCGGGATAAGCCTCATGCACATCGAGATCATGAGCGCGATCACCGGTGCGGCATTACCCAGCAGCGCGAGCACCTTGTCGTATTCGAGCATCGACGCCACCGCCTCAAACCACAGCACGCTCGCCACGAACAGCCCACCCATGCACAGACCGTACACCATGCTCTCCAAATACACCGCGCGCATGCCAATGCGGAACAGCTCCGTCGAGCCCGAGGCGCTAAACAGTGGATTGACCAGCGCGATAATCAAAATCACCGGCAGCTGCCAGCGGAGTGCGCCCAGCGTGCGGGCAGCCCCACGCGTCGCAAATCCATACGCCAGCCCGCCCGCAAGTGACAGCGCAATCAGCACCGGCTGCATCGAGAACATGGTGAGCCCCAGCGTCAGCACTATATAGAGTGCCGGCACCGCCGGATGCGACATCGAGAACGCCGCGACGGGCTCGACGCCAAACTCCTCTCGTATGTTGTCCACGGGCACCCCCGTCCCCTCGCTCAAACGACAGCTCCGCAGCACCGCCAACGCCGCACGCAAGCAGTGCAAACGCCACGCCGGCGGCGGGCGGGCTTGTACAAACAGCCAGAAACCGCCGCAAACCAATCGCTACGCGCTCAACATATGCCTGCGGTATCATATTGCGCCGTGTATCGTTTCCAAACACACGTCTCTATAACGTAACAGGAGATCACATGGACGCAACCGCAATTATCCTCGCTGCCGGCGAGGGCACCCGCATGAAGTCGAACCACTGCAAGGTTTCGCACAAGATCCTGGGCAAGCCCATGGTCCAGTGGATCGTCGACGCCACCATCAAGGCCGGCTGCAGCCGCGTCGTGGTCGTGATCGGCAGCCACGCCGACGAGATGCGCGCCCTCATCGACGGCGCCTACGCCAACAGCGCCACCAAGGTCGAGTGCGTTGAGCAGACCGAGCGCCTGGGCACCGGCCATGCCGTCAAGGTCGCGCTCGAGGCCTGCGGCATCACGCAAGGCCCCGTCGTCGTGCTCAACGGCGACCTGCCGCTCATCACCGCCGACACCGTCGCCAAGTTCGCGCAGACCGTCGCCACCGGCGAGCTCGCCTGCACCGTCATGACCATGACCCCGCCCGATCCTTTCGGCTACGGCCGCATCAAGCTGGGCGCCGATGGTCAGATCGAGCGCATCATCGAGCAGAAGGACTGCACGCCCGAGCAGGCCGCCACGCTGCTGGAGTGCAACGCCGGCTGCTACGCCTTCGACGGCGCGCAGCTCGCCGCCCACATCAACGAGATCGGCAACGACAACGCGCAGTCCGAGTACTACCTGCCCGACATGCTCGAAATCCTCAAGGGTCACGGCCAGGCGGTCTCCATCTTCCACTGTGACGACTACCGCGACGGCCTGGGCGTCAACAGCCGCATCCAGCTCGCGCAGCTCACCGCCATCGCGCGCGACCGCATCAACGAGCACTGGATGGCCGAGGGCGTTACGTTCATCGACCCCACGCAGGCCTGGATCGGTCCCGACGCCACCATCGGCCGCGACACCGTCGTGTGGCCGCAGACGCATCTGATCGGTCACGTCACCGTGGGCGAGGAGTGCCAGCTCGGCCCCAACAGCCGCCTCACCGACACCACTGTTGGCAGCGGCTGCACCATCGATGAGACCATCGCCATCGAGGCCGTCATCGAGAACGGCGTCGACTGCGGTCCGCGCGCCTACCTGCGCCCGGGCACCCATATGCTCGACGGCTCCAAGGCCGGCACGCATGTGGAGATCAAGAAGTCCACGATCGGCGAGGGCTCCAAGGTGCCCCACCTGTCCTACATCGGCGACACCACCATGGGCTCCGGCGTCAACGTGGGCGCGGGCTCCATCACCTGCAACTACGACGGCGTCCACAAGCACAAGACCGTCATCGGCAAGGATGCCTTCATCGGTTCTGACACCATGATGGTCGCGCCCGCCCAGATTGGCGACGGTGCGCTCGTGGCCGCCGGCTCCGTCATCACCGAGCCGGTCCCGGCCGACGCACTCGGTCTGGGCCGCGCCCGTCAGGTAAATATTGAGGGCTGGGCCGCCGATTATCGCCGCCGTCTGCACGAGGACGACGAGGCATAACGTTTTACCAAGCACAAAAGGAGCTGTTCCATGGGGACGGCTCCTTTTTCTATCGTGACCTGCGTGACCGGATGAGTGGTCGGTTCGTGTCCGTTGGCGGTAAAGACGTTATCAAGACTCGATAAACCCCGCCGCGCGGTTACAATGCAAAAAGGCATCTATATGGCATTCGATGTATAAAGGAGAAGGGTAATGCCGATTAATGATCCCGAGAAGTCGGAGAATATGCGCAAGTCCATCCGCGTGTATTCCGGTTCCTCCAACCGTCCCCTCGCTCAGAAGATCGCTGAGTACCTTGGGGTCGAGCTTTCGGGCCTTACGCTAAAGCAGTTCGCCAATGGTGAGATTTACGCCCGCTACGACGAGACCGTCCGCGGCGCCGACGTCTTCCTGATTCAGTCCGTGGCCGGCGGCAACGTCAACGACATGCTCATGGAGCTGCTCATCGCCACCGACGCTGCCAAGCGCGCATCCGCCCGCTCCATCACCGCCGTTATCACCCACTACGGCTATGCCCGCCAGGACCGCAAGGCCGGCCCGCGCGAGCCCATCACCGCCCGCCTCGTCGCCAACCTGCTCGAGCGCGCCGGCGTCGACCGCATCATCACCCTCGACCTGCACCAGGGTCAAATCCAGGGCTTCTTTGATATCCCGGTTAACCACCTGTCCGCACTGCCGCTGTTTGGCCAGTACTACAACGACATGCACTTCGACACCGACAACCTGGTTGTCGTCTCCCCCGACGTGGGTCGCGCCAAGGCCGCCAAGAAGCTGTCCGACATGCTCGGCTGCGACCTGGCCATCGCCCACAAGGGCCGTCCGCGCCACAACGCCGCCGAGGTCATGGGCATCATCGGTGACATCAAGGGCAAGACCTGCGTCATCAACGACGACATGATCGACACCGCGGGCACCCTGTGCGCCAACGTCAAGGAGCTCAAGGCTATGGGCGCTGGCGACATCTACGTCTGCGCCACCCACGGCATCTTCTCCGGTCCGGCCATCGAGCGCCTGAACGACGCCCCGATCGTCGAGTGCGTCGTCACCGACGCCATTCCCGTCGAGGTCGGCGGCAAGATCAAGACCATCTCGGTCGCCGAGGAGTTCGCTCAGGCCATCTCCGCCGTTTACCACGAGGAGCCCGTCTCCACGCTCGTCGGCGGCGACTTCGCGCTGTAGTCGCATCGTCCTTGCAACCCGGCGCATCGCCGTCGGAACAGAAGAAACCCCCGCGCTCCCCCTTGCTTCGCAAAGG
>UQJA01000074.1 GCA_900541285.1 uncultured Collinsella sp. | reverse complement strand
TTCGAGCGACAAGGGGAAATCTGCGAGACGGGCGATTACGCTGGCATCACGCAAGTCGCGCGTTTCAACACCAAGGTGGTCGGTGTCACCTACGAAAACCGCCAGGACGTCCTCGCATCGCTCGAGCCCGGCGTCGAGCTCTTGCTCAGGCGCGATTCCCAGAACGAATACGACGCGAATGCCATCGCCGTGACCTTGCTCGACGGCACCCAGCTTGGCTATCTCAACAAGCACCTCGCCAAGCAGCTCGCTCCTGCCATGGACGCCGGCACGTCCTACGATGCCGCCGTGAGCGCCGTGACGGGCGGGCCGGCAGATCCCATGGCCGACGTGCGCTCGCCCGGACCACTCGGCATGCGCGATCCCGGCGTGGTCGACCGCAGCTACGGTGTCAACATCGTCGTGCGACGCACCGACCTCGACATGGGACAGGCGGCAAACGACGTCGAGGAGCACAGGCGCTCGTTACTCGAGGCGCGTGAGCGCTGGGCGTCCCTTCCGACCGCAGACCTGGAAGATGCCCTGCGCACCGCTCTCATCGGCAACCATGCCCTACATGATGCGCAGGCTCGTGCGCTCGACGCCCTCGCGCATGGACGCAATACGCTTGCCATCATGGCAACGGGGCGCGGCAAGTCGCTCATCTTCCATGTGCATGCCGCGCGCGAGGCGGTCCTTCGCGGGCGTGCGAGCATCTTTGTCTATCCGCTGCGTGCGCTCGTTGCCGACCAGGCCTATCACCTCTCGTCGACGATGGCAGCGCTCGGTATTGGCATTGGCGTGCTGACCGGCGAGACCGTGGAGGCCGCACGCGATGACGTGTTCGCCGGTCTAGCTTCGGGTCGCACCGGTATCGTGCTCACGACGCCCGAGTTCCTGTCTATCCACCGTGACCGTTTCGCGCGTTCGGGCCGCATCGGCTTTGTCGTTATCGATGAGGCGCACCACGTCGGCCTTGCCAAGGGCGGCGACCGTAGCGCCTATCTTGACATGCCCGATATCCTCAAAGCCCTGGGCGATCCGGTCGTTATGGCTGCGACGGCCACCGCGACGGCTCCGGTCGTGGCCGAGCTTGCCCGCATGTTGCCGATCACTCGCACGGTGGTCGACGAGACGGTGCGCGAGAACCTGCAGCTCGAGGACGACCGCGACCTTGCGAGCCGCGAGAACCGTTTGGTGTCGATCGTGGCGACGGGGGAGAAGACCGTCATTTACGTCAATTCGCGCGACCAGTCCGTGGCGCTCGCCAAGACGTTGCGCAAGCGTGTGCCCGATTGCGCAACCCATATCGCGTTCTATAACGCGGGGCTTGCGCGTTCCGATCGCCGTCGCGTGGAGGAAGCATTCCGAGACGGAAGCCTCAGCTGCATCGTTTCGACCTCCGCCTTTGGCGAGGGTGTCAACCTGCCCGATATCCGCCATGTCGTGCTCTACCACATGCCGTTTGGCGCCATCGAGTTCAACCAGATGAGCGGACGTGCCGGCCGCGATGGCCAGCCCGCCGTGATCCATCTGCTCTATTCGTCGCGCGACGCCCGCATTAACGAGCGCCTGCTCGACTGCTATGCGCCCGAGCGCGACGAGCTCGTCACGCTCTATCGCGCGCTGCAGACCATGTGGCGCTCCAACCGCGGCAAAACCGGGGACGATTCCTTTAGCGCGAGCGATATCGACATCGCGCAGATGTGCCTTGCCATCGATGCTCGCACACCGGTCGACGAGCGTTCGGTGGAAAGCGGCCTGGGAATCTTCGAAGAGCTTGGTTTCTGTCGAGTTTCGGGGTTTGACGACACTCGTCGCATCGCGATGGCCGAAAACCCCGGCCGCGTGCAATTGAGCAGGTCAATTCGCTATTTGGAGGGCTTGCGCTCGCGCATGGAGTTTTCGGCTTTCCGGAGCTGGGCGCTCGATTCGTGCGCTTCTGATATGCTAGCCAAAGTTAACCGCCCGATCGTACCGCGGGCTTAGGGGAAGGGGACCTCGATGGACGCCGCAGCCCGTACCGCCCATGATTCCACCCTCCAGCCGTTTTCGGAGATGGAGCACTATAAGCATGCCGATGAGCTGCCGCCCGAGATTATGGCGGACAGCTACGACAAACTGGAGCGCCTGTGCCTCAAATATATGAATGAGGACGACTTTTCTAAGGTTGAGCAGGCCTACTGCTTTGCCGCCGAGAAGCACTGCAACCAAAAGCGCCGCTCGGGCGAGATGTACATTAACCATCCCGTCGAGGTTGCCATCATTTTGGCCGATCTCAAGATGGACTGCGATGTGGTGTGCGCCGCGCTGCTGCACGATACCGTCGAGGATACTGAGACCTCGCTCGCCGATGTTTCCGGCCTGTTTGGCGATACGGTGGCCGAGCTCGTCGATGGCGTGACCAAGCTTACCAACATCGAAGTCGACAGCATGGACGAGAAGCAGGCGCTCACGCTGCGCAAGATGTTCCTCGCCATGTCCAAGGACATTCGCGTCATCATCGTTAAACTTGCCGACCGTTTGCACAACATGCGTACGCTTGCAGCCCTGCGCGAGGATCGTCGCCTGTTTAAGGCTCGCGAGACCATGGACGTGTACGCGCCCTTGGCCGACCGCCTGGGCATGAGCTCTATTAAGTGGGAGCTCGAGGACCTGTCCTTCTTCTACCTGGAGCCCGATGCCTACCAGCGCATCGCGCGCATGGTGGCTGAGTCGCGCGAGGTCCGCGAGCGCTACCTTACCGAGACCATCAAGACGCTTACCGATGAGCTCAACCGCATTGGTCTGGAGGACTTCCAGATCAACGGCCGTTCCAAGCACTATTGGTCCATCTACCAAAAGATGAAGCGCAAGGGCAAGGAGTTCTCCGAGATTTACGACCTGGTGGCGCTGCGCGTTATTACCCATTCGGTGCGCGATTGCTACTCCACGCTCGGTGCTGTGCATACGCTGTGGCACCCCATGCCTGGTCGCTTTAAAGACTATATCGCCATGCCCAAGGTCAATAACTACCAGTCGCTCCACACGACGGTTATCGGCCCCACGGCCCGTCCGCTCGAGATTCAGATTCGAACCTACGAGATGCATGAGCAGGCCGAGTACGGCATTGCCGCCCACTGGCTGTATAAGAAATCGGGCGGATCGTCTGCTTCTAAGACCAATGATGCTCAACGTTTGGACGACCAGATCAACTGGCTCAAACATTCGCTCGATTGGGCGGCTTCCGACGAGATCACCGATGCCAAGGAATACCTGCACTCGCTGAAGGTCGATCTGTTCGATCAAGAGATCTTTGTCTTCACGCCCAAAGGCGAGGTCATGGCGCTTCGTGCCGGCTCCACGCCGCTCGACTTTGCCTATGCCGTTCACACCGAGGTGGGAAACCACTGCGTCGGCGCCAAAATCAACGGTGCGGTGGCTCCGCTCACACACGAGATCAAGACGGGCGACCGCGTTGAAATCCTGACTAACAAGAGTTCCAAGCCGTCGCGCGATTGGCTCAAGATCGTTAAGACACCTTCCGCCAAGTCAAAGATCCGCCGCTATTTTGCCGCTGCGACCAAGGACGACGACGCTGCCGCCGGTCGCGATATGCTGGCCAAGGACCTGCGTAAGCGTGGCTATGGCATTTCTACGCCGCGTTCGACGCGTGCGCTCAACGCCGTGGCGGAGCAGTTTAACTTCAAGCAGCTCGAGGACCTGTTTGCCGCCGTCGGCGCCGGCAAGGTTGCCCCGCGCGCTGTGGGCAATAAGGTTGAGCAAATCTTGGACCCCAAGCCCGAGGAACAGCTCACCAAGGCCGAGGCTATCGCCGAGGTCGTGAAGCAGCCTGCCCGCGGCTCCAACCGCAAGCCGCAAAAACGCGGCAAGAGCGCCAGTAACGGCATTATCGTTAAGGGCGAGAGCAACAGCGGCCTGCTGGTCCGTCTGGCTCATTGCTGCAACCCCGTGACGGGCGACGACATCGTCGGCTTCATCACGCGCGGTCGTGGCGTTTCGGTGCATCGCGCCAACTGCCCTAACGTCAAGGGTCTTATGGAACATCCCGAGCGCATGATCGATGTGGAGTGGGACGGCGCTGCCGACACCCTCTTCCAGGTCGAGATCGTGGTCGAGTGCCTGGACCGCATGGGCCTGCTCAAGGATGTCACCATTGCCATTGGCGATGCGGGCGGCAATATCCTTTCTGCCGCCACGTCGACCAACCGCGAGGGTATTGCAACCCTGCGCTTTATGGTCGAGATCTCGGACGCGAGTGGTCTGGATCCGCTGCTTGCTTCCATCAGCAGTGTCGATTCGGTCTACGACGCTCGCCGTCTTATGCCCGGCGAAGGCGGAGCTCAGCTCAAGCGCCGTGTGTAGGTGCGAGAGCCTCTCGGCATCATAGATATTGGTTACGTTCGAGGCATCGTTTGGTGCCTCGAACGTATTTTAGAAGGAGGGTATGCGCATGGGCGATATGACTTTGGACCTGACACCCCGAGGCACGGCTTCGATTGAGGCACTCGTCAACGGCCCGATTCAGACCAACAGTTACGCCGTGATTTCGAATGACGAGTGCTTAATCGTCGATCCGGCGTGGGAGGGCGAGCGTCTTGTGGAGCATATCCGCACCGCGCATCCCGAGGTGCGCGTACTCGGCTCTGTCTGCACGCACGGTCATGCCGACCATGTTGGCGGGGTCGCCGGGGTTCGAGCTGTTGTTGGCGACGGCGCACTATATGAGTTGTGCGATAAGGACGTGACGGTACCTCGCGCAAATATCGAGGAGCAGCGCGCCATGTGGGGTATTGAGACGCCCGATCCGGGTGAGCCAACGCGCTTGCTTGCCGAGGGCGATACAATCGAGGTGGGCGACGTCTGTCTGCAGGTGATCGAGACGCCGGGGCATACGCCGGGCGGCATCGTCCTGTTCGCCGCGACCGAGCAGGGGAACATCGCCTTTGTGGGCGACACGCTTTTCCCGGGCAGCCACGGTCGTACCGATCTTTCCGGCGGTGACGAGGCGGCGATTATGCGCTCGCTCTCCAAACTTGCCAAGACGCTTCCGCCCGATACCGTTTGCTTGACGGGCCATGGCGATTCGACCACGATGGCGCGCGAACTTATGCAGAATCCGTTTATGCAGATGTAGGCTCGAAGCCGTCTTTCGAACCACGAAGACCGCTCAATCGTCAAGCTATTTTCCCCAGTGGGTCGATTCCGTGGGGCAAACGGTCAAAATTTGTCCAATCGGATGGTATTCGTGAACAAACGAACGTTTATGCTCGGGTATGTCGTGGTAAAATCTCAGGCGTTATCGGAGCAACCTTACAGGAGGTTTCTTTTATGCTCGTCAACGCAGCAGACATGCTCAAGAAGGCCGAGGCCGGCAAGTACGCTCTCGGTGCCTTCAACACCAACAACCTCGAGTGGACCCTGGCTATTCTCCAGGCCGCCGAGGAGGCCAAGTCTCCGCTGATCCTTCAGTGCACCGCTGGTGCCGCTAAGTGGATGGGCGGTTTCAAGGTCTGCGCCGACATGGTCAAGGCTGCCGTCGAGGCCACGGGCGTTACCGTTCCCGTCGCCCTTCACCTCGATCACGGTTCTTACGAGGACTGCTTCAAGTGCATCGAGGCCGGCTTTACGTCCATCATGTATGACGGCTCTCACGAGGAGACCTTCCAGCTTAACCTCGACCGCACCAAGGAGCTCGTTGAGCTTGCCCACTCCAAGGGCATGTCCATCGAGGCCGAGGTCGGCGGTATCGGCGGCACCGAGGACGGCGTGACCTCCAACGGCGAGCTCGCTGATCCTGCTGAGTGCAAGCAGATTGCTGACCTGGGCGTCGACTTCCTCGCATGCGGTATCGGCAACATCCACGGCGTGTATCCCGCCGACTGGGCTGGCCTTTCCTTCGAGCGTCTGGGCGAGATCAAGGCCGAGACCGGCGACCTGCCCCTCGTTCTGCACGGTGGCACCGGCATCCCCGAGGATCAGATCAAGAAGGCCATCTCCCTGGGTATCTCCAAGATCAACGTCAACACCGACCTGCAGCTCGTCTTCGCCAAGGGCGTTCGCGAGTACATCGAGGCTGGCAAGGATCAGCAGGGCAAGGGCTTCGACCCCCGCAAGCTCCTCAAGCCTGGTCGCGACAACATCGTTGCTCGCACCAAGGAGCTCATGGAGGAGTTTGGCTCCGTCAACAAGGCGTAAGCGTCGCTAAACTTCCCACCGGAAGCCCCGTCTCCCTACACTGTTTCCTTTGCGCTCACCTGGCTTCGCCAGAAGTCGCGCCAAGGAAACAGTTCCGGGGGATGGGGCTTCCTTTGTTTAACGCCGCAGGGTTACAAGTCTGAATTAAGATGACTACTGGCTTTGCCAGAAGTCGCGCAATGGGAAAAGCTTCGGGTGAACGGGGCCTCCTTCGTTAACTCGCTACAGGGTTACTGGGCTGAATTCATTTTTTGACTACCGCTCGGCGGTGTTGATGGCTCCCTTGTTGGGGCTTTCTTTTTTATCTCGCTACAATGGGCTTCAAGAGTTCTAATGACTTGGAGTTTGGTATGGCTGTTATTAATGTACTGCCTTCGGATGGGAAGGTTATTGACGAGGGTCCTGTTGGTTGCTCTGTTGATGTTTGCAATGATGACTTCCGTTTTCTAGATGTTGGCTTGCCACCCGAGATTCTGCGTTTAAAGGACGCGGGGTATCTTTCGCAGGCTATTGAGGCCTACGACCGTCTACTTGCCCAAAATCCCGATCCCTCGCTCGCTGCCTGCGTCCGTGCCGAGCGGTATCGCATGCTTGAGACGCCGCTTCATTTTTCGGTGTCGCGCGATCGAGCTATTGCGATGATTCGCGAGGAGTGGCCTGAGTTTACCGAGGAGCAGTTTAACGATCTGATTGACCGTAAGCGTATTGACTGGCGCTTTATCGACGGCGAGCTGTTCGTTCTCGACAACTTCCTCGATTCGCTTCGCGTATATCCCAAAGAGGTCCCCGGCATGCGTCCCGATCCTACGGACGGAATTGCACTGCGCAACGAGATGCTCAAGGAGATGGAGTTGCAAAATGGATTGGCTCGCGTCATTACGCTTAAAGCATCTGTGTCTGTCCCCGGCGCTCTAGAGGGGGAGACCGTTCGCGCTTGGCTTCCCGTTGCCGCCACCTGCCACCAGCAGTCTCGGGTCGAGATTCTCGACATGACGCCGGAGGGTGCTGTTGCTCCCGCGAACGCTTCGGCGCGTACCGCCTCGTGGTCTTCTTCGAGTGAACGCTCATTCTCGGTGACCTATCGTTATCACATCGATGCTGCTTATTGTGATGTCTACGGTGGCACACTTCCGGTTCATCCGCGTATGGACGCGCCTCTGCCCGAGGATATTTCCGAGGATCGTCCGCACATTGCATTTACGCCGTATCTGCAGCAGCTGACGGCCGGTGTTGTTGACGGACTCGAGGATCCGCTCGATCGCGCCCGTGCTATCTATGATTATCTGACGCAGTATGTCGACTATCGCTATCAACCGCCGTACTTGCTTTTGGGATCTATTGCCGATGACTGTGCGCATTCGCTCCGCGGCGATTGCGGCGTTATGGCGCTCACGTTTATCACCATGTGCCGTATCGCGGGCGTGCCTGCCCGTTGGCAGAGCGGCCTGTATGTTGCGCCCGATTCGGTGGGGTCGCACGACTGGGCAGAGTTCTATACGCCGCAGACCGGTTGGCTCAACGCCGACGTGTCATTTGGATCTTCTGCTCGCAGGATGGGGGAGGAGTGGCGCCGCCGTCACTACTTTGGCAATCTCGATCCGTGGCGTATGGTGGCCAACGATCGATTCCAGGCAGAGTTTGAGCCCTCTTTCGACGGCATGCGCGAGGACCCTTACGATAACCAGATGGGTGAGGCTTCGGTCGAAGGTCGTGGATGCCGTCAGCGCGAGATGCTCCGTACGGTCGAACTCATCGAAATGCTCGAAGTTCCATTTTCGGACTAATCGGTAGAAAGCTGTGATAAACTAACTCACGCATTGCGTGCCCGAGTGGCGGAATTGGCAGACGCAGTGGACTCAAAATCCACCGTTGGCAACAACGTGCGAGTTCGAGTCTCGCCTCGGGCACCATACATGCAAGTGAGCGTTCAAGGGGGTTGCGGCCCCCTTTTTCGTGCCGAACTCGCGTGAGCGCGCGAAGCGTTAAGCAAACAGGCCTGTGGCCTGTCTGTAGCGGAGCGTGGCGAGGGCGCCACGCGCCCGAAGCCCGGGGCTTCGCGAAGCGAAGGCCCTTCGAGTCTCGCCTCGGGCACCATACATGCAAGCGAGCGTTCAAGGGGGTCAAGGCCCCTTTTTCGTGTACGTAATGTGATAACGCGCTGTACGTGTTATTATTCGCAAGGCGTTGTTACCGCAATGCCCTAAAGAGGAACCCGAGGGTTCCCACCTTTTGGCGCCAATGAGCAGCTGACTGGTCATACAACTTAGATTACCTTCCTCAAATCGAGGAAGTCTATGTGTACGACCTGGTTGCTGAGAAGCGCCGGGTTATTTTTTTATGAATGGAGGTAGGGAAAATAGCTAAGTCTGATGACACCCGCATCAACGACGAGATTACTGCATCTTCGTGCCGTTTGATTGGCGTCGATGGCTCTCAGCTCGGCCTGTTCGCCATCCGCGATGCTCAGCGCGTCGCCGACGATCAGGGTCTCGACCTGGTCGAGATCGCTCCCAACGCGGAGCCGCCGGTCTGCAAGGTCATGGACTACGGTAAGTTCAAGTACCAGCAGGCCATGAAGGCCAAGGCTGCTCGTAAGAACCAGTCCAAGGTCGAGGTCAAGGAAATGAAGTTCCGACCCAAGATTGACGTTGGCGACTACGAGACCAAGAAGGGCCACGTTCTGCGTTTCCTCAAGAAGGGCGCACGCGTTAAGATCACCATCATGTTCCGCGGCCGTGAGATGGCTCACCCGGAGCAGGGCCTTAACGTTCTCGAGCGTCTCGCCGAGGATCTCAAGCCTTACGCTACGGTCGAGTCCAAGCCTAAGATGGAAGGCCGTAACATGCTTATGCTGCTCGCCCCGATTAAGGGCGCCTTCGATGAGGATAAAGCGGCAAGCGATACCAAGTAACTAGTGTTCTGTAACCGATTAAGGAGTATTTCATGCCTAAGATGAAGTCCCACAGCGGCACCAAGAAGCGTTTCCGCAAGACTGGTACCGGCAAGCTTATGCGCGCCAAGGCTTTCAAGAGCCACATCCTGAGCAAGAAGTCCACCAAGCGTAAGCGTGGCTTCCGTCAGGAGACCGAGATCGCCGCTGCCGACCGCAAGGTCATCAAGTCGCGTCTCGCCTAAGTTCGCGTTCCCGTTTTTCGTTTTACCGTCTAGGAGTTGATAGAACATGGCACGTATTAAGCGCGCTGTTGCCGCCAAGAAGAAGCGCCGTACCGTTATGCACCGTGCGAAGGGTTACTACGGTGCCGCTTCGCGTACTTACAAGCATGCTAAAGAGCAGGTCCAGCACTCCCTGCAGTATCAGTATCGTGATCGCCGCAACAAGAAGCGCGAGATCCGTTCTCTCTGGATCACTCGTATCAACGCTGCTGCTCGTCTGAACGACATCTCTTACTCTCAGTTCATGCACGGCCTGAAGGTTGCCGGCATCGAGCTCGACCGCAAGGTCCTGGCTCAGATGGCTTACGAGGACATCGAGTCCTTCAACGAGCTGGCTACCATCGCCAAGAAGGCTCTCGAGGCCTAATAGATTCTCTTGAATCGCTAGGGGAGTGTCGCGTTGTGCGCGGCGCTCCCTCTTTTTTTATCGAAAGCGCTGGTCTACATTGCTAAAAGCGCGGGTAGATAAACACTTACAGGTGACCGATCTCTATATATTCCTGAACCAAAGGGTCATCATCTGATACGTGCGGAAGATCCACACCAGTCTTTCTATTACCTATAGAAAGCAATATGTTGTGTAGGACTTGTGAAGAGTGGAATTGACGTCCCACAGGGCTTAGCGGTCTGGCAATATATCTCCTTGCCGCGCGGCCCGGTCGGACCGGATCAGCCGCA
>UQJA01000073.1 GCA_900541285.1 uncultured Collinsella sp. | reverse complement strand
TGCGAACCTCCAGTCCGGACCGCCCCGCGGTCCAACTTTCTGTCCGCACCCCCAACTGCTTCTAAGTTGCGGTGAAATAGAGACTGATTGGCGGCTGATAAGCCAAAAACAGTCCCTATTTCACCGCAACTGATGTGGACGTCCCTAGCGAGTTGGCTGGTAGCGGGGGCAGTAGCTGATGGCGATGGCGTCGACGCCTACGTGGGTTGCGATGGTGCAGCCGATGGGGCCGGTGCCGGCGTCTACGTAGTCCTGGCCTGCGAGCGCTTGGTTGACGAGCTCCTGCTCCTCAGCGGCACCGGTTGTGAGCACGCGTACGCTTGAACCCGGGTGTTCTGCCAAAAATGCGAGGCAATCGGCCATGGTGTTGGCGACGATGCGCTTGGCGCCGCGGCCCTTCTTGATGGCCTTGATCTCGCCCGATTTCCACTCCGGCGAAACGGCCAGGCGAATGTTGAGCATCTGCGTCAGCTGGCCAGCGAGTTTGGGCGCGCGGCCGTTCTTGACCAGGTTCTCGAGCGTGCGCGGAATCAGCAGCAGATGGGCGTCGGGCAGCGTCGCGCGGATCTGAGCCTCGGTCTCGTCTAGGCTGCGGCCGTCCTCGCGCATGGCGAGCGCGTACTCTACCAGCAGACCCTCGGCGCCCGAGCCGGTGCGCGAATCGATGCAGCGCACGTCGAGCTCGTGGGTATCGGCCACCTGGCACGCGTTGGCGTAGCAGGCAGACCACTCGCTGCATAGCGAGATAAAGATGGCGCTATCGTGGCCGTCGGCGAGCACGCGGTCAAAGAGTGCCTTGAATTCACCGGCACTCGGCTGCGAGGTGTGCGGTAGCTGCTCGGAGCCTGCCATGCGGGCGACGTATTCCTCGGCGGTGATTTGCACCTGGTCGAGCAGATCCTCGCCCTCGATAATCACATGCAGTGGAATCACGTAAATGCCGAGCTCTTGGGCACGGGCGGGGGAGATGTCCGACGTGGAGTCGGTTATGATGGCAAAAGACATAATTGCACCTTTCGTTGGGGCGTTTGCGCGCCGCCTTCTGAGAGCAAAGTGCGACAAGTATAGTAGAGTCATTCCACATTGCTAGGTTCAATTGTTGAATAGTCAACAGTTTGAAGTGTCGGTGTGGAAATCATCAACTGGGGAAGAGGGATGTCGATGGAGGCACTGGAGATATGCAAGCGGCCGGTCGTGCTGTTTGATTTCGATGGCACGGTGGCCGATACAGGCCGGGCGGTGATGACCTCGACGCGCAAGACGCTTGCTGCGCGCGGGTTTTCGGAAGCGCAGATGGGTGACCTGCGCCGTATGATCGGGCCTCCCCTGTGGAAGAGCTTCCACGACTTTTATGGCTTCTCGCGCGAGGAATCGCTTGTGGTGGCCGACGAGTACCGTGCCTTTTTCGATGAGCTGGGGCCGGATGAGTACCCCGTGTTCGATGGAATCTCCGAGCTGCTCGACAGCCTTGCCGCGCAGGGGCATCGCATGGCGGTCGCGACGTCTCGCATGGAGGCGAAGTGCATCGATATGGTGCATGAGCTGGGGCTTTGCCAGTTTGAGGCCGTGGTTGGCATGAATCCGCCGCAGGGGCGCGAGACCAAGGCGGATTCGGTCCGCGATGCGCTGGCGGCCCTGGGCGCGACGGCCGACGGTGCCGTGATGATCGGCGATCGCTTCAACGATGTGGAGGGCGCGCACGCGATGGGCGTGCCGTGTATCGGCATCTATTCGGGCGCGGCGGCACCGGGGGAGCACGAGGCCGCGGGCGCCGATGCGGTGGTGCACTCGGTGGCCGAGCTTGCTAAACTTTTCGCTATATAAGTATGTGATGTGAGAGGCGGGCGCGCTCGCCGCTCATTGGTAAGGAGGTTGTCCATGAATCAGGTGGAGCAGAGCGTCGCTGAGTATGTCGACGAGGTCTGGGAGGACGTTGTCGCCGATATCGAGCAGCTGGTGGGCTATCCGTCCGTGGCCGTTGCTACCGATGCGGAGCCCGGTGCGCCGTTTGGCCGCCCGGTCCGTGATGCGCTTGGTTGCGCGCTCGGTATCGCGCAAAAGCTCGGCTACCAGACGAGCGATGACGAGGGCTTTGTGGGCATTGCCGATATTCCGGGCCGCGGCGACAAGCAGCTCGCGACCATCTGCCACGTGGACGTGGTTCCCGCCGGCCCCGGTTGGAATACCGACCCGTTTGCGATGGAGCGTCGCGAGGGCTGGCTGCTCGGTCGCGGCGTTATCGACGACAAGGGTCCGGCGGTACTGTCGCTCTACGCCGGCGCCTATCTGCTCAAGCACGGCATCACCCCGCGCTATACCTTCCGCGCGCTGCTGGGCTGCGATGAGGAAGTGGGCATGTCCGACGTTCACCATTATCTGGAGAACTATGCAGACCCCGACTTTCTGTTTACACCCGATGCCGAGTTCCCGGTCTGCAATGCCGAGAAGGGCCAGTTTGGGGCGACGTTTGTGAGCTCCAAGATCGACGGCGGACGCATTGTGTCCTGGAGCGGTGCCGAGGCGAGCAACGCCATTCCGTCGCAGTCTATCTGCGAGCTCGCGATTGCCGCCGATGAGCTGCCGGCGCCGGTCGAGAACGCCGACCGCCTAGAGATTACGGCGCTCGATAACGGACATGCGCAGATTTTCGCTCACGGCATTGGCGGTCATGCCTCGATGCCCGAGGGAACGATCAATGCCGTTGGCCTCATCGTGGCGTATCTGCGCGAGGCCGAGGACGCGTTTGGCGCACGCGATGAGCGCCTGCTGACGCCTGCCGAGCACGAGTTTGTCAAGTTTCTGGCCTTTGTGCATGCGGATGCCTATGGCCGCGGCCTGGGTATCGACGCGACGAGCCCCGCGTTTGGCCCGCTCACCTGCAACCCCGGCGTCATCCGCGTGGCGGATGGTCACATTGAGCAGGTAATCGACGTGCGCTTCCCCGATAGCACGAGCGCCGATACCATCCGCGAGCAGCTCGAGCCGCTCGTGGGCCGCTTTGGTGTGACGTGCCAGCTGGGTCGCGCGAAGGTGCCGTTCTCGGTCTCTGCCGATGATTCGGCCGTGAAGGCGCTTATCGATACCTATAACGAGTTTACGGGTAAGCATGCCGAGCCCTTCGCCATGGGCGGTGGCACGTACGCGCGCAACTTTGCCCGCGCCGTATCGTTTGGCCCCGAGGAGACCGGCCTTGAGCTGCCCGCGTGGGGCGGCCAGATGCACGGCCCCAACGAGTGTGCCAACGAGGAACAGCTCAAGCAAGCGCTCAAGATCTATATCGTGGCAATCCTCCGTTTGAATGAATTAGAGCTTTAAGGTTTCGCGGTTTCCCAATTTAAGTTGCGGTGGAATAGTTCCTAGAATCGGCTGCCTAACAGCCAAACAGGAACTATTTCACCGCAACTTCTTTTTTATCGGTGTAAAAGGCGGGCCATGCTTGTCAGCGGGATTGTTATTCGTTTGTAAAGCCCTGCCGCGCTTGCGGTAAGGGTCTATCAGATGCCTGTAAGAAACCGCAGTTGGCGCGGACGTTGCCCGGTCGGGGCCGTATCTTTCCAAACAGCAAAGCGGGCGGGGTGCCCGCGAGTCGCATGTATGAAAGGAAGATCATGCTCGATCAGGCTTATTCTCGTCGTCAGTTCCTCGGCCTCGCTGGTGGTCTTGCCAGCATCGTCGGCCTCGGTCTCGTTGGTTGCGGTGGCGCAGGCGCTTCCAACGCTGCCGACAAGGGTAGCGCCGCTGCTGCCGAGTCCGTCTCCGGTGAGGTGACCTACGACGGTGCCTCCTCGTTCCAGGCTCTCGTCGAGGCTGCTGCCGAGAAGTTCATGGATGCCAACCCCGACGTCTCCATCTCCGGTTCGGGCAACGGTTCGGGCAAGGGCCTTACCGCTGTTGCCGCCGGCACCGTCACCATCGGTAACTCCGACGTCTTCGCCGAGTCCAAGCTCGAGGCCGATCAGGTCAAGAACCTCGTCGACCACGAGGTCGCCGTCGTGGGCATGGGCCCCGTCGTCTCCAAGAACGTGACGGTCGACGATCTGTCCTTCGAGCAGCTCAAGGGCATCTTCTCCGGCCAGATCACCAACTGGAAGGAGGTCGGCGGCGACGACGCCACCATCGTCGTCCTCAACCGCAAGGCCGGCTCCGGTACCCGCGCTACCTTTGAGGCCGCCGTCTTTGGCGACGAGGCCGTCGACTTTAAGGGCGACGCCGAGCTCGACAAGTCCGGCGATGTCCAGACTCAGATGGCCAGCACCGACAACGCCATCTCCTACCTGGACTTCTCGCACTTCGATGACTCCAAGTTCAACGCCATCAAGGTCGAGGGCGTGGAGCCCAAGAGCAAGAATGTCACCGACGACTCCTTCAAGATCTGGGCGACCGAGCACATGTACTGCTCCAAGGGCGCCGACGAGGCTACCAAGGCCTTCCTGGAGTTCATGCTTTCCGACGACGTCCAGGGCAAGCTCGTCGAGGAGCAGGGCTTTATTCCCGTCTCTGCCATGAAGGTCGTCAAGGACGCCAGCGGCAAGGTCTCTGCTAAATAAGTAATCGCCCCCGGAAAGGTTTGCAATGGCAAAACAGCTGCCAAAGCGCGACCTTGAGAACGTGGGCCTGGGCGTCACGGGCGCGTGCGTAGCGCTCGTGACGCTTGTCGTTGCCGCGCTCATCTTTATGGTCGCCCAAAAGGGCCTCTCGGCTTTTCTCAAGGACGGCGTTTCGGTCGTCGAGTTCTTCACCGGCACCAAGTGGGACCTGGCCAACACAGCCGAAAACGGCCTGCCCTATACCGGCGCCCTGCCCCTGATCGTCACCTCGTTTGCGGTCATGGTGCTCTCCACGCTCATCGCATTGCCCATCGCCATCGGCTCTGCCATCTTTGCGGTCGAGATCCAGCCTAAGTTTGGCTCCAAGGTCTTTCAGCCGCTTATTGAGCTTTTGACCGGCATTCCCTCGGTCGTCTTTGGCCTGATCGGTTTTCACGTGGTCGTCGGCCTTATGAAGAGTGTTTTCCATGTGAGCACGGGCCTGGGTATCCTGCCCGGCGCCGTCGTGCTGGCTGTCATGATCCTGCCGACGATGACCACCCTTTCGGTCGATGGCCTGCGCGCCGTGCCCGACAGCTACCGCCAGGGTTCGCTCGCGCTGGGCTACACCCGCTGGCAGACCATCTGGCACGTGGTGCTCAAGTCCGCCATGCCGTCGCTCATGACCGCGGTCATTCTTGGCATGACCCGCGCCTTTGGCGAGACGCTCGCCGTGCGCATGGTTATCGGCGGTATCGAGGCCATGCCGACGTCGCTGCTGTCGCCGGCTTCGACCATCACCACCACGCTCACCACGTCCATGGCGGTCTATGCTGAGGGCTCGGCCCAGGACGATGTTCTGTGGGCGCTCGGCCTGCTGCTGATGGGCATGAGCCTCATCTTCATCCTGATTATCCACCTCATCGGCCGCAAGGGGGCGAAGGCTCGTGGCTAGCACGCGCATCCACATCGACGAGGCGAGACTCGGGCGCGTCCAAAAGCAGGACCGCATCGCCACGGGCGTGCTGACGGCGATCGCCGCCATCGTCATGCTCATCGTCGTCTCCATGGTGGCCTACATCCTGTTCGAGGGCATCTCGACGCTGTTCCAGCCGGGATTTCTCACGCAGCCCGCGCGCGCCAACGGAACCCAGGGCGGCGTACTCTACCAGCTGTTCGACTCGTTCTATCTGCTGCTGATCACTCTGGTCATCTCGGTGCCCATCAGCCTGGGCGGCGCGGTCTTCCTGGTCGAGTACGCACCCGACGGTCCCGTCCGCGACATTGCCTCCACTGCCATCGAGACGCTGTCCTCGCTGCCTTCCATCGTCGTCGGCATGTTCGGATTCCTGGTGTTCTCGGTGCAGCTGGGCTGGAAGTACTCCATCATCTCCGGCGCCGTCGCGCTCACCATGTTCAACATCCCCATCCTGGTGCGCGTGATTCAGCAGGCGCTCGAGGACGTGCCGCAGGCCCAGCGCGATGCATGCCTGGCCATGGGCCTCACTCGCTGGGAGGCCACGCTGCACATTTTGATTCCCGAGGCCATGCCCGCCATCGTGACCGGCATCGTGCTTTCGGCCGGCCGCGTGTTTGGCGAGGCCGCGGCGCTGCTCTTTACCTCGGGCATGAGCTCGCCGGTTCGCCTCAACTTCTTGAGCTTTAACCTGTCGAGCCCCACTTGCGCCTGGAACGTGTTCCGCCCCGGTGAGTCGCTCGCCGTGCACATCTACAAGATCTATGGCGAGGGCAGCCCCGAGGCACAGCAGATCGTCTGGGGCACCGCCGCACTGCTGATGATCTGCGTGCTGCTGTTTAACGTAGTCGCCCGTATCGTGGGCAAGCAACTGGCAAGGAAGATGACGGCCGAATGAGCGAGATGAATGCAACGCCCGCAACCGAAGCGACATCGTCCGAGACTCAGGATTTTCTGTCGAGCGTGGGGGAGAGCGAGAAGCGCGTGCGCGTAAGCGGCAAGGCCGTGAGCGACGAGGTCGTGCTCTCCACCAAGGACGTCAACGTGTACTATGGCGACCACCATGCGCTGCACGATACGTCGCTCGACTTTCACAAGGGCGAGATCACGGCGCTCATCGGGCCTTCGGGCTGCGGCAAGTCGACCTTCTTGCGCAGCCTCAACCTGATGAATCGAGAGATTCGCGGCTGCCGCGTGGAGGGCGAGATCAACTACCGCGGGCGCAACGTGAACACCAAGGCCGAGAACACCTATGAGCTGCGTCGCTCCATTGGCATGGTGTTTCAGCAGCCCAACCCGTTCCGCAAGTCCATTCGCGACAACATCACGTTTGCGCCTAAGCGCCACGGCATCACCGACCGTGACGAGCTCGACCGCATGGTCGAGGAGAGTCTGCGCGGCGCGGCGCTGTGGGACGAGGTCAAGGACAAGCTCGACAAGAGCGCCTATGCGCTTTCAGGCGGTCAGCAGCAGCGCCTGTGCATTGCACGCACGCTGGCGCTCAACCCCGACGTAATCCTGTTTGACGAGCCCTGCTCGGCGCTCGATCCCATCTCGACGCTGGCGATTGAGGACCTTATGTCGTCGATTGTGGCCGAGCGCGCCATCGTCATCGTGACGCACAACATGGAACAGGCGTCGCGCGTGTCCAACCGCACGGCGTTCTTCTACATGGGCGATATGGTCGAGTACGACGAGACCGACGAGATTTTCCAACGGCCCAAGGATAAGCGGCTGAATGATTACCTCACCGGCATGTTCTCCTAGTCCGGGACATGCTTGAGGCCCGTGGCGGCCACGGTCGCCACGGGACTGATTGGAGAGGCGGGTCATCTCTTGCGGGAGATGCCCCGCCTTTTTTGTGTCGCTGCCAGACCGACCACCACAAAGGGGACAGGCACCTTCGTGGTGGTTTGGGGTGGGGCTCGCTGCTATCATGGACAACGTTGAATTTCTACGAAGGAGCAGGGCACATGGCGATTCTTTTGGGATGCGATTCCGTCAGCCTAGAGTTTCCCACCAAGCATATTTTCGATAGCGTTACGCTCGGCGTGGGCGAGGGCGACCGTATTGGTATTGTCGGTAAAAACGGCGACGGCAAGTCGACGCTGCTGAGCGTGCTCGCCGGCACGCTGGAGCCCGACGACGGCCGCGTGACTCATCGCCGCGGCACCACGATCGGCCTGCTCGGCCAAAAGGACCAGCTTGTCGACACCGACACCGTGCATCATGCCGTTGTGGGCGACACGCCCGAGTATGAGTGGGCGTCGAGTCCGCGAACACGCCAGATCCTTGCCGGCCTCATTAGCGATGTGCCCTGGGAGGGAACGGTGGGCGAGCTTTCGGGTGGCCAGCGCCGTCGCGTGGACCTCGCGCGCCTGCTGATCGGCGACTACGACGTGCTCATGCTCGACGAGCCCACCAACCACCTGGACATGCGTACCATCAACTGGCTCGCGCGTCACTTAAAGGCCCGCTGGCAGCGCGGCCAGGGCGCCATGCTCGTGGTCACGCACGACCGCTGGTTCTTGGACGAGGTCTGCACCAGCATGTGGGAGGTCCACGACGGCCAGGTCGATCCCTTCGAGGGCGGCTACTCGGCATACATCCTGCAGCGCGTGGAGCGCGACCGCATGGCCGCCGTCACCGAGGAGCGTCGTCGCAACATGGCACGCAAGGAGCTCGCGTGGCTGAGCCGCGGCGCCCAAGCCCGCTCCACCAAGCCCAAGTTTCGCGTGGATGCCGCTCGCGAGCTGATCGCCGACGTGCCGCCCGTGCGTGACGAGCTGGAGCTCAAGCGCCTGGCGGTGAGCCGCCTGGGCAAGCAGGTCATCGACGTGATCGACGTGGACGCCGGCTATGCGGATACCGACGGCACGCCCAAGCAGGTGCTCTCCGACGTGACCTGGCTTATCGGCGCGGGCGACCGCTATGGTCTTTTGGGCGAGAACGGTGCCGGCAAGTCCACGCTGCTCGACGTGATCCAGGGCAAGATCGCGCCCCTGCGCGGCCGCGTGAAGATCGGCCAGACGGTACGTTTTGGCGTGCTATCGCAGCAGCTCGAGGAGCTCGAGCCCTACATGGGCGACACGATCCGCGAGGTGCTCAGCAACTATAAGAAGTACTACGTCATCGACGGCAAGGAGACTTCGCCCGAGAAGCTCTGCGAGCGCCTGGGCTTTACGACCCAGCAGCTCTGGAGTCGCATCGGCGATCTTTCGGGCGGCCAGCGCCGTCGCCTGTCGCTGTTGCTGACGATCCTGGACGAGCCCAACGTGCTCATCCTGGACGAGCCCGGTAACGACCTGGATACCGATATGCTCGCGATTGTCGAGGATCTGCTGGACGGCTGGCCCGGCACGCTGATCCTGGTGACGCACGACCGTTTCCTCATGGAGCGCGTGACCGACCAACAGTGGGCACTGCTTGACGGCCACCTGACGCATATGCCCGGCGGCGTCGATCAGTACCTGCGCCTGTGCAACGCCACCGCCGAGGGCGAGCCCGTGGGCGCGCCGAGTGCCAAGACCGGCACGTTCGACACCGGTGCCGCAGCGGTTGCGGCCGAAAAGCCTAAGACGAGCGGGCAGCCCAATGGCCTTTCCAACGCCGAACGCCAGAAGCTCCGCCGCGAGGTGAGCTCGCTCGAGCGCAAGATGGAGACGCAGCGCGCTCGCGTGGAGGAGGCCGAGGCCGCCATGGCCCAGGTCGATCCCACCAACTACACGGCGCTGGGCGAGCAGCAGGCAAAGATCGACGAGGCCCATGCCGCCATGGACGAGCTGGAGATGGCGTGGCTCGAGGCGAGCGAAAAGCTCGAGGGCGAGGAGTAGACGAGGATGATCAAGGCCGCATTTTTCGATATCGACGGCACGCTACTGAGCTTTAAGACCCACCGGATTCCGGCGTCGGCGCAGCAGGTGCTCGACAGCTTTCACGAGCAGGGGATTGCGTGCGTGATCGCCACGGGTCGCCCGACCTACCAGATGCCGGACTGGCTGTTCGACTTGGGCTGGGATGCGTACATTACGCTCTCGGGCCAGCACTGCTTTGATGCCGAGGGGGTTTATCGCAGCTGTCCGATTGATCCGGACGACGTCGCGGTGATTGTGGGCCAGGTGGCGCAGGGGCGCTATGACTCGCTGTGCATGCAGGGCGAGAACTCGTTTGTGAACCGCCTGTCCGAGCGCGTGGTGACGGCCGGCAGCAACGCGGGAATCGTCTACCACGAGGAGCCGTTTGAGCATGCCTTCGATGCGCCGGTCTACCAGTTCTGCGCCTTTGTGGATCCGGCCGACGAGCATATCGTGACCGACGCCGTGTCGCATTCGCTCACCACGCGCTGGTGCGATCTGTTCTGCGACATTATTCCGGCCAACGGCGGCAAGGACTTGGGCGTAGCGGCGACGCTGGAGCGGCTGGGTATCGACGCGAGCGAGGCGATTGCCTTTGGCGACGGCGAGAACGACCTGTCGATGTTTTCCGCCGTGGGCACAAGCGTGGCCATGGGTAATGCGCAGGATACCGTGAAGGCCGCGGCGACCTACGTGACGTCCGCCGTGGACGACGACGGGATCTACAACGCCGCGAAGCACTTTGGGCTGCTATAGCTGCGGCTCGGCACTTGGGGACGGTTGTTCCGACAG
>UQJA01000072.1 GCA_900541285.1 uncultured Collinsella sp. | reverse complement strand
TTGTTCCCCCTCATAATCCCTTGTTATTATCGGCAGCAAATAGTTGCTTGTCAAAGTAGTATTTGCCTTAAACCACTCCAACTGCTCTCTTATGGCAGGGGTTACAGGTATTGTTATAGGCTTTGCATTTTTAGCGTTCGTCTCCTTGCTGGCGGCGTGATTAAAGAGAGTTTGAGCATGTCTGAAGAAAAATTAGGTCAACATTATCTCGCCGCGCTGAATGAGGCATTTCCGGGCGTCGTGCTGGACCACGCCTGGCAGACCAAAGATCAGCTGACTGTCACCGTGAAGGTGAACTATCTGCCGGAAGTGGTGGAGTTTCTCTACTACAAGCAGGGGGGCTGGCTGTCGGTGCTTTTTGGTAACGACGAACGCAAACTGAATGGTCATTACGCCGTTTATTACGTGCTGTCGATGGAGAAGGGCACCAAGTGTTGGGTAACGGTTCGTGTCGAAGTTGACGCCAACAAACCGGAGTATCCTTCCGTGACGCCGCGCGTTCCGGCTGCGGTGTGGGGCGAGCGTGAAGTGCGCGATATGTACGGTTTGATTCCGGTTGGTCTGCCGGATGAACGTCGTCTGGTGCTGCCGGATGACTGGCCGGATGAACTTTATCCGCTGCGCAAAGACAGCATGGATTATCGTCAGCGTCCGGCACCGACCACCGATGCTGAAACCTACGAGTTCATCAACGAACTGGGCGACAAGAAAAACAACGTCGTGCCGATTGGTCCGCTGCACGTCACTTCTGACGAACCGGGGCACTTCCGTCTGTTCGTCGATGGCGAAAACATTATCGACGCCGACTACCGCCTGTTCTACGTCCATCGCGGCATGGAAAAACTGGCGGAAACCCGTATGGGTTACAACGAAGTGACCTTCCTCTCTGACCGTGTGTGCGGGATCTGCGGCTTTGCTCACAGCACCGCCTACACCACGTCGGTGGAAAACGCGATGGGTATTCAGGTGCCAGAACGTGCGCAGATGATCCGCGCCATTCTGCTGGAGGTGGAACGCCTGCACTCGCATCTGCTCAACCTCGGCCTGGCCTGTCACTTTACCGGCTTCGACTCCGGCTTTATGCAGTTCTTCCGCGTGCGTGAAACCTCCATGAAAATGGCAGAGATCCTTACCGGTGCGCGTAAAACCTACGGCCTGAACCTGATCGGCGGGATTCGTCGCGATCTGCTGAAAGATGACATGATCCAGACCCGCCAGCTGGCGCAACAGATGCGTCGTGAAGTGCAGGAGCTGGTGGATGTGCTGCTGAGTACGCCGAACATGGAACAGCGCACCGTCGGCATTGGTCGTCTGGACCCGGAAATTGCCCGCGATTTCAGTAACGTTGGCCCGATGGTCCGCGCCAGCGGACACGCTCGCGATACCCGCGCCGATCACCCGTTTGTTGGTTATGGCCTGCTGCCAATGGAAGTCCACAGCGAGCAGGGCTGCGACGTTATTTCCCGTCTGAAAGTGCGTATCAACGAAGTCTATACCGCGCTGAACATGATCGACTACGGTCTGGATAACTTGCCGGGTGGTCCGCTGATGGTGGAAGGCTTTACCTACATTCCGCACCGTTTCGCGCTGGGCTTTGCCGAAGCGCCGCGCGGCGATGATATCCACTGGAGCATGACCGGCGACAACCAGAAGCTGTACCGCTGGCGCTGCCGTGCCGCGACCTACGCGAACTGGCCGACCCTGCGCTACATGCTGCGTGGCAATACCGTTTCCGATGCGCCGCTGATTATCGGTAGCCTGGACCCTTGCTACTCCTGTACCGACCGCATGACCGTGGTCGATGTGCGTAAGAAGAAGAGCAAAGTGGTGCCGTACAAAGAACTCGAGCGTTACAGCATTGAGCGTAAAAACTCGCCGCTGAAATAAGGAATCGCCATGTTTACCTTTATCAAAAAAGTCATCAAAACCGGCACGGCGACCTCGTCTTATCCGCTGGAGCCGATTGCGGTTGATAAAAACTTCCGTGGTAAGCCAGAGCAGAACCCGCAGCAGTGCATCGGCTGCGCGGCCTGCGTCAATGCCTGCCCGTCAAACGCCTTAACGGTTGAAGCTGACCTCGCCACAGGAGAGCTTGCGTGGGAGTTTAATCTCGGGCGCTGCATCTTCTGTGGACGCTGCGAAGAAGTCTGCCCGACGGCAGCGATCAAACTGTCGCAAGAGTACGAACTGGCGGTGTGGAAGAAAGAAGACTTCCTGCAACAGTCCCGCTTCGCGCTGTGCAACTGTCGCGTCTGCAATCGTCCTTTCGCCGTCCAGAAAGAGATCGACTACGCCATTGCGCTGCTTAAGCACAATGGTGACAGCCGCGCGGAAAACCACCGCGAAAGCTTTGAGACTTGCCCGGAATGTAAGCGCCAGAAATGCCTGGTGCCGTCCGACCGTATTGAACTGACTCGCCATATGAAAGAGGCCATCTGATGAGCAATTTATTAGGCCCCCGTGACGCCAACGGCATTCCGGTCCCGATGACGGTGGATGAATCCATCGCCAGCATGAAGGCGTCGTTACTGAAAAAAATCAAACGTTCTGCCTACGTTTACCGCGTGGACTGCGGCGGCTGCAACGGCTGCGAGATCGAGATCTTCGGTTCCATCACGCCCGTCTTTGACGTCGAGCGCTTTGGCATCAAGGTCGTGCCCTCGCCCCGTCACGCCGATGTGCTGCTGTACACCGGCGCCGTGACGCGTGCCATGCGCATGCCGGCCTTGCGCGCCTTTGAGGCCGCACCCGATCCCAAGATCGTGGTGTCCTATGGCGCGTGCGGCTGCACCGGCGGCATCTTCTACGACAACTACTGCGTCTGGGGTGGCACGGACAAGATCTTGCCGGTCGATGTCTATATCCCCGGCTGCCCGCCCAGCCCCGCGCAGACCATCTACGGCTTTGCCATGGCACTCGGTCTGCTGGACCAAAAGCTCCATGCCGAGACCACGGTGGAGGCCGCCGGCGAGCAGGCCGATATCCTGCACCCCGGCGTGCCGTACAAGCTGCGCGTTGCCATCGAGCGCGAGGCTCGCGCCATGAGTGGCTAACGCCACGGCCGCCGGTTGGGCCACGGCGACGGCCGCGATTTGGCCAACGAGTTTATGGATACGCTCGAGGGCGCGCCCAAGGGCGATATCCGCGGTGCCATGGCGCTGCTCATCGACAAGCAAGATGATCCGCGCCGCGTCGAGGTGTACTCGGCGCTGCAGGATCTGGTGCTGGCCGGAGGTCGCTAGATGGAGCTTACGGACCGCTCTGGTTACTTTGCGGGCCCCGGCATGCTCGGCGGCTCTTTTGGCGATGCCTCGCGCGCAAGCGACGAGGCCGCCGAGGGCGTCGCCGACCCCTGCCTGGGTCACGCGCCCGACCAGGTGGTCTTCTACGAGCTCACGCGTAAGTTTGTGGAGACCGAGGAAGACGTTCCCCAGGAGGCCTGCGACGTGCTGTACTACACGCTCGCCGTGGGCCACCACACCGGCGTGCTCGATTGCTTTGAGCCGCGCCTGTCGGTGCCGGTGGATGTGTTCTATTCGCTCGTCGACGCGCTGCCGGAGGGGGAGGCCAAGACCAAGTTCGAGGCCATCCGCTCCTTTGGCGAGTGCCAGCTCGACAAGGCGGCGGTGCCGTCGCTGCTCGAGGCCTGCGATGCGCTGCTCGACGAGCGCGGTTTTCGCGGGTCGGCCAAGGCCGGCATCTCGGTGTTCGATGACGACTTTGGCCTGCATGCTCAGCAGGTTGCGTTCTTAATGAAGTTCCGCGATCTGGTGGAGCGCGTGCGCGATGTGTCGGGCGTGTATCTGACGGGGAGGTTGCAGTAATGGGTCGCGTTGTGGATGGTCGTGTGAACGGCGCCCCGCTTGCGGGTATCGTGCTCACGGCGGGAAGCGTGCTGCGTGCCGACGATGCCGCCGGCCCCGTGCTCTCCAAAAAGATGGAGGACGCGCCCATCGCCGGTTGGTACACCATCGACGGCGGGCAAACGCCCGAGGATGACATCATCGAGGTCAAGCGCGAGCGTCCGCCGCGTTTGGTTTTGGTCGATGCCGCCGACATGGCGCTGCCCGTCGGCGCCATCCGCTTGCTCGACAAACGTGACGTGGCCCGCAAGTCGATGTTCACCACGCATTCGCTCCCTTTGTCGATTCTGATCGAAGAGATTGAGCAATCGTGCGAAGATATCGTCTTCATAGGGATTCAGCCGGGCGATACGGAGTTCTACAACCCCATGTCCCCGGAAGTCTTTGACGCCGTCGACGCCGTGTACGACGCCGTGGCCGCCAACGACTTTTCCCACTTTGTCCGCTTGGGGCAAGAGCAATAGGAGCGCTTGTCCCTGCTGATTAGGAAAGAAGTGATTGACATGGCAGATTCCAAGGTGGAGTACCCCGCTCCCGATTGCCTGGCGCCCGCCGCGATCGAGGCCAAGACCGAGGCCGCCGGCGTGACCAAGGCTAACCTGCCGGTCGCAAAGGCCTTTCTGTTGGCAATGTTCGCCGGCGCGTTCATCGCCTTCGGCGGTCTGTTCTTTACGGTGTTTTTGAGCGACAGCACGCTGGGCTGGGGTGCCCAGCGCGTCGTGGGCGGCCTGTGCTTTTGCCTGGGCCTGGTGCTGGTGCTGGTGTGCGGCGCCGAGCTGTTTACCGGCAATTCGCTTATGGTCTGCGCGCTCAAGAGCAAAAAGATCACTCTGGCCCAGATGCTCAAGGCCTGGGTCGTCGTGTGGGTCGGCAATTTTGTCGGTGCCCTGTTCATCGTCTTTTTGGTGTACATGGCCGGCATCTATAAGCTTAACGGCGAGGCGGTCGCCAACTCCATGGTGAGCGTCGCCGCCGGCAAGGTGACGATCGACTGGGTGACGATCTTCTTCCGTGGCATCCTGTGCAACATTTTTGTGTGCCTTGCCGTGTGGATCGGTACCGCCGGCAAGACCGTGGTCGATAAGGTTGTGGGCATTTTGCTGCCGATCGCTGCCTTTGTGGCCTGCGGTTTTGAGCACTGCGTTGCCAACATGTACTTTTTGCCCATGGGCGCCGTGATGCATGCATGCGGTTATGGTGCCGAGGTCGCCGGGGCCGATGCACTCAACGTCGCGGGCATTGCGTTTAACCTATCCGCCGCCACGCTGGGCAACATCGTGGGCGGCGCGGTCCTGATCGCGCTCGGCTACTGGTTTATCTACGCCAAGAAGTCCGAGGCGTAAGGTACCGTCTGTTTGACGTTGGGCCTCCCGCGGGGCGTTGCCGTGCGGGAGGCTTTTTGGGTCTGGGGCTCGTTGCCGGGTTGTTGGCCTGTTGTGTTTGGCTTGTGAAAGGGGTAATCGAGATGGCATCTGCTGTGGAGCGTGACGGTCGCGCTGTGGTGACCACATGCGGGGGATGCTATGCCGATTGCGCCTTTGCGGCACGCGTTGAGGACGGTCGCGTGGTGGCCGAGTTGCCGGTGCCGGGGCACCCGTGCGCGGCACGAGCCCTGTGCGCCCGCGGACGGCATCGTCTGGCAATGCCGTTTGACGAGCGCGACCGCATTTTGCACCCCATGCGCCGCCGCCAGGATGGCTCGGGTTTCGATGCCGTGAGCTGGGACGAGGCGTTCTCGGATATTGCGGAGCGCCTCGCGGAGATTATTGACGAGCATAGTGCCCGTGTGCTGGGCATGACGCTCGGCGTGCCCTCGTTCGACCGCTACTGGGCGTATCGTTTTATGCATGCGCTGGGTTCGCCCAACGTATACGGTGCCGACGGTGCCTGCGAGGTAAGCCGACTTACCGGTTGGGAGCACAGCCTGGGCTATAGTCCCGCCTCCGACCTGGCGCATACCGACTGCATCATGTACCTGGGGCGTTCCATTGTCGATTCGTCGACGATGGGGGCCGTCGATGCGCTCAACGGTGCGCGCCGGCGCGGGGCGAAAATCATCGTGGTTGACCCTCGGCGCAGCGGCTCGGCCGCGCTTGCCGATCGCTGGCTCCGCGTGCGCCCGGGCTGCGATTTGGCCCTGCTGTTGGGCATTGCGCATGTGCTGATTGCCGAGGACCTGTACGACCATGACTTTGTGGCCCGCTATACCACGGGTTTTGATGAGCTGGCGCAGGCGGCTGGCGCTTGGACGCCCGGGTGGGCCGAGTCCATGTGCGACGTACCGGCAGATGACATCCGCGCGACGGCACGCGACCTGGCTGCTGCGGCGCCTGCCGCCGTGGTCGACGCGGGCTTTCACGGTGGCATCGGCATTGCGTATGCCAACAGCACCCAGACGGCGCGCGCTATCTGCCTGGTCGATGTGCTGTTGGGCTGCCTGGGGCATGTGGGCGGTGCGCTCAACCCGCCGACCCCGCTCGCGCTGGGCGACTTGGACCCTGCACGCTTTGAGACGCCGCCGGTGCCGCGTGTGCCCAAGTTGGGTTCCGAGCGTTATCCGCTCGTCGATCCGGTGCGCGGCCTGTGCACGACCATCGGCCAATCGATCCTCGCCGGCGACCTGCGCGGACTCATCGTCTATGCCAGCAACCCCGGTGCGGGTTACGGCAACGCCGATGCGTGGCTTGGTATCTTGCAACAGCTCCACCTGCTCGTGACGATCGATATCCGCTGGTCCGAGACGGCGCGTGCGTCCGACTATGTGCTGCCCGACGTGACGTATCTGGAGGCCGACCGCGGCGTCGGTACGGTCGTGGGCCGCAACGATGCGCGCGTGTTCTATCGCAACGCCGTGCTGCCGGTCTTGCATGATGACACGCGTCCCGGCCGGGAAATCTTTGCCGGCTTGGCTGCTGCCTGCGGCGTGGGCGAGTATTTTGACTTTACGCCCGACGACTTGGCGGCAGCCCAGGTGGCTCCGTTTGGGATCGACCTCACTGCGCTCAAGGAGCGCGGTTGGGCAGACGCGGGCGTGCCGCTGCCGCCGCGTACGGGCAAGCCGGTGGTTCCGCTCGACGGCGGCAAGATTGCGCTGGCAAACGACGTGTGGGAGCGCGTCGGCTTGGGTCGTGTTCCCGGCTGGGTTGCCCCCATGGTGGAGCCGGGGCCGGGAATGTTTCGCCTCATTAGCGGCAACCGGCCCTTTGAGTCGCACACTTCGCGCAGACTTGCTGCGGCGGGTGCTGCCGAGGCAGGTTCCGACTTGGACGCCGTGCAGATGAATGCCGACGTCGCCGAGCGCATGGGTATCGCCAACGGCGAGGTCGTCGAGCTGGTGAGCGACATGGGCCGCGACCGCGTGCGCGTGGAGACCACGCCCTATCTGCATCCGGCGTGCATCTTTACGTCGGCGGCTCCGGGCGGGCGTTCGTTTGGCGCTGGCGCGGATGGCGCCCAGGCACTTGGCGTCGGCCCGCTCGACCACACGCCGCTGCGCTGGGATCCCATTACGGGAGCCGCGCTCACCCAGGAAAATGCCGTTCGCGTGGAAAAGATTGCTGCGCGCGGGGATAATGACGAGTAATTGACTCAGCCGATGCGTTCGACTGATTTACGTTTGTTTTGAAAGGCCGTACATGAGCGATAGCCAGAACATTTCCGATGAGGTGCGCGCCCGTCTGCGCGCCATTCCCTCCGTCAACGAGCTGCTCGCCGAGTGGCCGGTGGTGAAGGCGGCGGGGGAGACGTGTGATGCGGTAGTACATGCCGCCGTCACGGCCGTGCTCGACGAGGAGCGCGCCGCCATTCGCGCCGGCGCCGCCCCACGCTCAAAACGCGAGCTGGCGTCGGCTATCGAATTCCGTGCGCATCGTTCTGCGCTGCCGAGCCTGCGTCCAGCCGTCAACGCCACGGGTGTGGTCATCCACACCAATCTGGGTCGCGCCCCGCTTGCGGAATCGGCTGCCAAGGCCGTGGCCGAGGTCGCGCGCGGGTACAGCACGCTCGAGTACAGCGTCGACACCTGCTCGCGCGGGTCGCGCAAGGAGCATGCCGCTCAGCTCATCCGCTCGCTTACCGGTGCCGAGGACGCGCTGGTCGTCAACAATAACGCCGCCGCGGTGTTGCTGGTGCTGGCCACTCACGCTGCGGGCAAAGAGGTTATCGTGAGCCGCGGCGAGCTTGTCGAGATCGGCGGCAGCTTCCGTATCCCCGATGTTATGGAGGCCTCGGGCGCCAAGCTCGTCGAGGTCGGAGCCACCAACCGCACGCACTTGAGCGACTACGAGCGCGCCATCACGCCCGATACGGCCATGATTCTCAAGGTCCATCCTTCCAACTACCGTATCGAGGGTTTCCACGAGGAGGTAGGTTCTCGGGAGCTTGCGGCGCTTGCTCACAAGCATGGTCTACTGTTCTACGAGGACCAGGGGTCGGGCGCGCTCCTGCCCGATGACATCCTGGTGCGCGGCGGCGAGGAGACCACGCCGACCTCGGTTGCCGCCGGGCTCGACATAGTGTCGTGCTCGGGCGATAAGCTGCTTGGTGCTGCGCAGGCGGGCATCATCATGGGCCGTCGCGATCTGGTCCAGGCCTGCGGGTCGCATCCGCTTATGCGTGCCCTGCGTCCGGGCAAGCTCGCACTGGCGGCGCTCGAGGCCACGCTGCGCATCTACATGGACGGTGCCGATGTGGCCCATCGCGACATTCCGGTCCTCAGCATGCTTACGCTGCCGCAGGCTCATTTGGAGCGACGTGCCCGTAAGCTGCGTGATCGTATGGTCGCCGGCCTCGATAAGGCCGGCTGCCCGTGTGCTGTTGAGCTGGAGATCGTTGAGGAGGCGTCGACTCCCGGCGGCGGTTCGCTGCCTACCGTCGAGCTGCCGACGATGTGCGTTGCCGTACGCCTTGTTGACGAGCACCTGACGGTCGACGCGCTCAAGCGCTCGCTCGTTCAGGACTTCGATACGCCGGTCGTCACGCGCACCTCGCACGATCGCATTCTGTTTGACGTCCGCACGCTCGTGGGCGACCGCGATATCGAGACGGCGGCGTCGACGCTTTCCGCGTGCGTTGCCAAGGCGGCGCGCCGATGAGTGGGGTCGAAACGTTGGTGGAATGCCCTGTTATCGTTGGAACGGCGGGCCACGTCGACCACGGTAAGTCGGCACTGATCGAGGCGTTGACCGGCAAGAATCCCGACCGCTTGGAGGTCGAGCGTCGCCGCGGTATGACCGTTGAGCTCGGCTTTGGCGAGCTGGCGTTGCCGAGTGGCAAGATCGTTGGCCTGGTCGACGTGCCGGGACATGCGCACTACCTGCGCGCCATGGTGCAGGGTGCCACGGGCATCGATGTAGCCGTGCTGGTGGTCTCGGCCGTCGAGGGTGTGATGCCGCAGACCCGCGAGCACGTACATGTGCTGGAGCTGCTGGGCGTCACGCATATGGTTGTCGCGCTGACGATGTGCGACCTGGCCGATAACGAAATGATCGAGCTGGCCGAGCTCGATGTTGATGACTTTTTGTCGGGCACCGTGTTTGCGGGCGCGCCGATCGTTCCCGTGTCGTCCAAGACGGGCGAGGGGATTGATGCGCTGCCGGCAGCGCTCGACGAGTGCGTGGACGCCTGTTGGGCTGCCTGTCGCGATCGCGCCGAGCGAACCGACGCCGCGCCGCGCCTGCCGATCGATCGCTGTTTTACGATCAAGGGTGCCGGCACCGTCGTGACGGGTACGCTGCACGACGCGCCGGTTGCGGTGGGCGATGAGCTGGTCGCGCTGCCGTCGCGCACGATCTGTCGTGTGCGCGGGATTCAGGTTCATGGTGACACGCAGCGGGCGTTGCCCGGTCAGCGCGTGGCGCTCAACCTGGTGGGCGACGGTGTCGCTTCGCTCGATCGCGGCGAGATGCTCGGTGTGGAAGGCCGTTTTGGCCAGACGCTGCGCTTTATGATGACGTTTACGTATTTGGGTCGCGAGGGCGCCAAGCCGCGCGTGCTCGAGTCGGGCGCGCGCGTGCACGTGATGGCGGGTACGGCCGAGGTTGTCGGCCGCATCATGCTTATGGAGGGCGAGGCACCTGTGGCGGTGGGCGAGACGCGTACCGTTCAGGTGCGTCTTGAGGACCCGCTGCCGCTGCGCGCCGGCGACCATGCCGTGGTGCTGTCGTATTCGCCGGTCATGCTCATTGGCGGCGGTCGTGTGCTGCTGTCGCGTTGCCGTCGTTCACGCGAGCTCTCTGCGGGGGAGCGCGCGCTGTATATGGCGCTCGAGGCTGGGGATGTTGCGGGCGCGGTGGATTCCTGGGGCGTAAAG
>UQJA01000071.1 GCA_900541285.1 uncultured Collinsella sp. | reverse complement strand
GCTACCCGCTCGCTCTGCCCCAGCCCCCGATGGCTGCGCCTGCCGTCGGCCACGTTGGAGAGTTGCTGAATCGACAGAATCGCCGCGCATGCAACGACCAATACAAAGCCGATGTAGATGGCTAGGTAGCTAATAAGACCGTTCATTTGCGCTGCTTGCGTGTACATCTCGGAGCGTGTGATGAAGGTTCCCCACGACCCCGGCTCTTTGCCGTCAACGAGCAGATTGTCGAGCAGAGTGTATTTAATGCTCTCGTCTGCCTCGGTCGTATCCATCCCCTGTTTGTAGTTAACGAGCAGGCTACTGGAATACGGTTGCAGATTAAGCTGGGACAACAGCTCGTCGGCAACGACGACGGTACCCGGATTACTGCCCATCGCCGAGTTGGCGATGGCCGCCGTATCTTCGTCCGACTTATCGGTTGCGGGCTTGAGCGTATGCCCGCCCAAGGTAAGGGCATGGCCGCCAGCCATATACTTGGTGTACAGGTCGACCAGCTCGCCGCCCATATCACATGTGAGCAGATACTGGTCGTGACCGATGTGCACCGGCTCCTCGCCCATCATCTGACGCAGTTTGTTGTACTGGCTCGCCGGCGTCACAAACAGACCCATCGTATCGGCATTGCTACCCCCGAACGCCTTGGGAAGCTTTTCGCCCATGATCTTGCACATCTCACTTGGGGTCACCGAAGGATCCGAGCCGCCAAACGGGTAACTCAGATACGAATCGATCTGCACATGCTCACCGGCAACATCGGCGATATTGACCTTCTTGCCGGTCTCGTCGTTGTTGTCCGCCGACTTGCCCTTACCGTGCCATGCGGGGTACAAATCGACCGTTGTATCGGCCAACACCATGCGATCGGCTTCAGACGGATTGACGTACTCTTTGTAGTAGTCGAGCGTATCGGGCGTGTAATAGACATACGTCTGAGACACGTCAGCAGGGTTATAGCGCTCCAGGTTTTCGTTCATCACGTTGGCAATCGACATACCGCACGTCACCGAGGTGATGGCCAAAAACAGGAGCATCGCGATGACGCCCATCGAAAAGCACACCGTGTTGACCTTGGCCGCAAGCTGGCGCACGGTAAACATGTTGAGGCCGCGCCAATACACGCCGCGCAGGCTCTGCAGCAGCTTGATGAGCATGCCCGAGAGTCCCCAGAACAGGGCAAAGGTGCCCACGGTAACCATAGCGGTCGTAATACCAAACTGGTTCATGGCCTCTTGCAGCTTGCTGTCAGTCGCGGTTAGCGGGAACCCATCACGTAGCAGACGGTAATAGGCCACGCCCACCAGCACCGCGCCCACGGCAAAGATGGCAATCGCGATCCAGGGGTTGCGTGTCTTGATGCTCTCGTTGCGACGCTCGGCACCCATAAGCTCGATGAGTTTGGTACGACGCACGGCGCGGAGGTTCAGCAGTAGCGTGAGCACAAACATTACGAGCATGCAGACAAGGGTCAGATTGAACGCATGCATCGAGAAAAAGAAGTGGAAATTGGCGATCTGCGTCTTAAAGAGCGAGGCCGTAAAGAACGTCATGAGCTGGGAGAGTCCCACACCCAGCACAATGCCGGCGACAAAGGCCACCACCGAGACAATCACCGTCTCGAGCGCCATGATCGTGGCGACGCGCCCGCGCCCCATGCCGAGCACCTGGTACAGGCCAAACTCCTTTTTGCGGCGTTTCATGATGAAGTTATTGGCGTACACCATCAAAAAGGCCATGACACCGGCCAAAAAGTACGTCAGGTCGCCGAGCATGCTGCCCATAACCTGCGCCAAGCCCTCTTCATCGATTCCGGCGATGTCGACCTGCATCGAGATGGTGTTAAAGGCATAGAAGACCGTAACGCCCAGGGTGAGCGTCAAAAGGTAGACGAGGTAGTCGCGGCCGGCGCGGCGGACGTTGCCCCAAGCGAGTTTACAGAGCATCGGAGCCCTCACCGCCCATCATGGCAACGACCTCCATAATGCGGTCGAAGAACTCTCGGCGGTCGGTGTCGCCGCGGCGCAGCTCGGTGAAGATCTTGCCGTCGCGAATGAACAGCACACGGCTCGTGTAGCTGGCGGCAAAGCTGTCGTGCGTGACCATGAGCACTGTGGCGCGCAGACGGCGGTTAAGGGCCTCCAGGCTCTCGAGCAGCAGGCGAGCGCTCTTGGAATCGAGGGCGCCGGTGGGCTCGTCGGCCATGATCATGGTGGGGTCGGTGACGAGCGCGCGAGCCGCGGCAACGCGCTGCTGCTGACCGCCGGACATCTGGTAGGGATACTTGTCGAGCACCTGACTGATGGACAGTCGCGCTGCAACATCCTGCACGCGAGTCGAGATCTCTGCCGAGTTTGTGCGGGCGATGGTGAGCGGCAGGGCGATGTTCTCGCGTGCCGTGAGCGTATCGAGCAGGTTGGAGTCCTGGAAGATAAAGCCGAGCTCCTCGCGGCGGAACTGCGAGAGTTTGGCCTGCTTCATGCGTGTTACGTCCTGGCCGTTGATGCGGATGGTGCCGCTCGTGGCGCTATCGATGGTCGACACGCAGTTGAGCAACGTCGACTTGCCCGAGCCCGAAGCGCCCATGATGCCAACAAATTCGCCGCGGTTAACGGTAAAGCTGACGTCGTTGAGCGCACGGGTCACGTTGCCCAGCGCTCCATATACCTTTTCGAGATGCGCGACCTCCAGTACCGGGGTCGCCATGTGCGTGGTTTGCATACCGAGTCCTTTCTTGCGATTAGTCTACGGCATCTATAGTCGCAAGAAGCCGAGTCGGCTACCATCGATATGGCTTACGCTTGCCTTACCGTTGTGTAAGGTACGGGTAGCTAGCCTGTCACGTGTTGATGTTAAGAGAGGACTCCTGTTGAAGACTGTTCATGTTGCCGCTGGGATCATTCGCAAGGAAGGATCTGACGAGCTGCTTGCCGTGCAGCGCGGCTACGGCGACATGCAGGGACTTTGGGAGTTCCCCGGCGGCAAGCTCATGCGCGGCGAGACACCCGAGGACGCCGTGCGCCGCGAGCTTATGGAGGAGCTGCAGGTAAAAGTCACCAACCTGCGCGATTTCTATACCGTCGAGTACGACTACCCCGATTTTCACCTTTCGATGGAGTGCTACTACTGCTCGTTAGCCGATGAGTCCGGCGAGCCCCAGAAGCACGACCGTCAGCTCGATATCCGTTGGATTCCGCGCACCTCGCTTGCCACCGTTGAGTGGATGCCCGCCGACAAGGGACTTGAGCTGAAGGAAGACCGGCTTGAGGCAAGCTCCGCCGATGACGCCGCGCCCAACACAGCCGACAAACCCGCCACCAAACCCAAGCGCGCACCTAAGCGCCGCAGCAAAAAGCGTCCCAAGCCCGGTCTGCTCGACGGCATCGATACCTCGGACCTTTCCGCCGACGAGCGTGAGCTCGTGCGCCGTCGCGCCGCCATCAAAAAGTCCATGAAGGGCAACAAGCGTGCGAACACCAAGCCCGAGCTGCTCGTTCGCCAGCGCCTGCGCGCCGCAGGCCTTACGGGATACCGTCTGGAATGGAAGGTGCCCGGAAAACCCGACATCGCCTTCCCCGGACGCAAGATCGCCATCTTCGTCAACGGCTGCTTTTGGCATCGCTGCCCCAAGTGCAACCCCAGCCAGCCCAAGCGCAATGTTGAGTTTTGGGAGGCAAAGTTCCGTCGCAACGTCGAGCGCGACCGTGCCGCCGTGGCAGCGCTCACCGAAATGGGCTGGACGCCCATAACCATCTGGGAATGCGAACTCAAAAAGGACCGCATCGACGCCACCATGGAAAAGGTCATCGAGCAGGTGCGTGCCGCGGCACCGCAACGCTAACAGCGAGCATTCACACGCTCCGCACGTCCGCGCCACGTCTACGCCACAAACCTTAGAAAGCCCTTAAGCTCAAAACCTTTCAAGAGTGTTACTCGATACCTCTGACCTGCGGTTTCATCGTAGCACCAAACCAGGTTAAGCCTTTCTTTAGCGCTTCTTTGCAGCAGCCGCGGCATAATACTGCCAGCGCACGGGGCCTAGCAGCATACCCCGAGCGCAACCTTTTGGTGGACATCGAGGAGGCCGCATAAGCATGCATTCTTCCAATGACGCAGCACAGCAGCCATCCCTAAAACATGCAAACCTTTTCTCCTTCCCCCCGACACAGAGAAACGGCCTCCTCGACTCCCCCACCACAAAAACCAAGCGCTCAGCCGATCAGAGCCTCAACTTACGAGCATCCTTCGAAAAGCTCCAAGCATCCCTAGACAAGGCGTTCCCCGAACAGGCAAGAGCAATCTAAGCCCATCGCGCTTTATACTGATGCCATGCGAAACATGGATCACATAGAATTGCACCGCGGAGGACGCGAGGAAGCGTTTCCCGAGACCGCCGAAGACTGGCCCTATATTGCCGAACGCGCAGAATTCGCTCGCTATCCGGGCAATTCCGTCCCCTGGCACTGGCATTCCGAAGTTGAGCTTTTCTACATGGAGCAGGGGGCGATTGACTATCGAACGCGCGCGGCTCATGAGCACGTACGCTTTGAGGAAGGGTCCGCCGGCTTTATCAACGGCGGCGTTTTGCACAGCACACTGCAATCAGCCAATTCGGCACCAGCCATTCAAATGTTGCATATCTTTCAGCCGTCGATGCTCGGCGATCCCGCGGGACGTCTCCAAAAGCGCTACATCAATCCTTTGCTGCAATGTCGAGGCGTCGATGTGCTCAAATGGTCGCCCACCAACCCCGACGATATGCCCTTTATCGATTTGCTGAAGAGCTCCTTTAGCCACGACCTTCAACGGCCGCAGAACGAGATGGCGCTTCGAAATAACTTGTCAGAGCTCTGGATTCAGATTTACGCCAAGGCCGAACCGCTCTTTTCCTCCGACGGCGCCTCTTGGATGACCAGCCGCGAGGTACAGTTCAAGGCAATCCTGGACTTTATCCGCGCAAACTATGCAGCCGCTATAGATGTGCCCCAGATGGCATCTGCAGCCGGCGTAAGCGAAAGAGAGTGTTACCGCATTATCGAAACTTGTGCAGGAACGACCCCGGCGGCATATCTACGCGCATACCGCATAAACCGTGCTTGCGAACTTTTGGCACACACCACGCGAACGGTACAGACAGTCGCGCGCCAATGCGGATTTATAACAGCAAGCCATCTTGGCCAGGTATTTAAAGAACAAATGGGGTGCACTCCTTCGAGCTATCGAGCAGCGAGGCAGGATCTCGATAGCACCAGGCAGAAATCCCGCTAGCCTTTCTTCTGTCACCGCATCAAACTTGCAGGCAAACAACAGAGAGGAGCAATCATATGAAGCACTTTGACCATATCGTATTTGACGTTGATGGGACATTGGCAGATACAGAAGAAAGCGTTCTATCATCGCTTGTCCAGATTGTCCAAGAAGAGACCGGCAAAACGCTCCCCCGACACGAGCTTGAATTTGCTCTCGGCATACCCGGCAAGGATGCCCTTGAGAAACTTGGAATCTACTCGCAGGCAACGTTGGATCGCTGGTGCCAAGTTGCCGCCAGCTTTAAAAGCACCATCAGCGTGTTTCTAGGTTTGCTTGAAGTCATCGCAACACTCGCCGATAGCGGCTGCAAACTTGGCATCGTCTCCTCACGTGCGCGCGACGAATACGCAAAAGAAATTGCACCCCTTGGTTTCGATAAGTATTTTGAGCACATCATCCTTGTCGAAGACACAACCGAACATAAACCCGCACCCGCACCCATGCTCGAATATCTCCGGCGTACGGGCGCGAATCCTGGCAACGTCGTCTACGTTGGCGACACCGTCTACGACGAACAATGCGCAACTTCGGCAGGGGTCAGTTTTGCCAGAGCGGCATGGGGATCACACCAAGACATCCCAAACGCCACCTACAACCTCAAAACCCCCAACGACCTGCTAACCCTAACAACCAAGTAACCCCCGCGCCCCACCCTTTCAGCCCCAACGCCACAAGGGCGACGACCTCGAGTAGGTCAACCTGGGAGGGACGAGGGCTTAGTTCCCCAATCTTTCCGCAGGGGGCAAAAAGCAACGTCTTATTTTTCCGACACTAACGCCACAAGGGCGATTGAGCAGGACGGTTTGGGCGGGTCCCGTACTTAGTTTCCAAAATCATTCCGCAGCGCGAAGGCCCCCGTTGTCAACGCTTCGAAGAAGCGAGACAACGGGGGCCTTCATGCGCGAGGACGTTTTGGAAACTAAGTACGGGACCCGCCCAAACCGTCCGGTGGGATCAGAGTACCCTTGCTGTTACTCTGCTTTGCCCACGGAGTTGAGGTTGGTCATGCGGATCTTAACCAGCTCGGTAATCTCACGCATGCCCTCCTTGGCCGGTTTCTTGGGATCGAAGCAGGCGGGGTTCTCGGCCATGTAGGCCATGAAGCCCTTGGTGTAGGCCTGACGCAGCTCGGTGGCGTAGTTAACCTTGCAGATGCCGTTCTTCACAGCCTCGGCGACCTGCTCATCGGGCACACCGGAGGTGCCGTGCAGAACCAGCGGCACGTCGACGGCGTCGCGGATGGCCTTGACCACGGACTGCTCGATGTGCGGATCGCTCGTGTACACACCGTGGCTGGTGCCAACGCCAATAGCGAGGGAGGTGCAGCCGGTACGCTCGACGAACTCCTTGGCCTCGGCAGGATCGGTGTAGGGGCTCTCGCCCTCAACCGCGGGACCGTCGTCCTCCTTGCCGCCAACCTTACCGAGCTCGGCCTCGACGGGCACGCCCATGGCGCGGCCAGCGTCGGCGACGGACTTGGTCAGGGCAATGTTGTCCTCGAAGGACTCGTGCGAACCGTCGATCATGACAGAGGTGTAGCCAGTGCGGAAAGCCTGCATGCAGCGGTCATAGCCATCGCCATGATCGAGGTGCAGAGCGACGGGCACGGAAGCGCGCTCGGCGGCAGCCTTGACCATACCGTAGAAGTAGTCCAGACCAGCGGTCTTGATGGTGCCCGGGGTGGTCTGCATGATGACGGGGGACTTGGTCTCCTCGGCAGCAGCCAAAACGGCCATAACAAACTCGAGGTTCTCGACGTTGAACGCGCCTACGGCGTAGTGGCCGGCCTGAGCGTCCTTGAGCATCTTTTCGGTGGTAACAAGTGCCATGAGCGTTTGCTCCTCTCCCTCGCCCGCATCTGGACATCGGGCGTACGTGTCCGCAAGGCCTATTACCTTGCGTTTTGCTGCGCCCATTGTATGAAATTCATCGGCTTTGCACGTGCGAGATATTGAGCCCATGCAGGCCAATACCGTCGTTTTTGAAAAGTAAACGGAAGGAATTGGAGCCGAGTGGGCGTGTTCGATATTGATTTTTGTGCGTTCAGCGTCTTTCTTTTATAGAAAAGATAAGTAATCGAAAGGTGTTTTCTTACTCAAAAAGAAAATGAACGAAAATAGAGTCAACACAATTCCTGCAAATTTAGCCGAGAACGGAGCAACCATGGCCCAAGCTGCCAACCGTGCTTTTGCCGACGAACGCCGTACCGCCATTATGGAAATGCTCGAGCATAATGCCTCGGTACAAGTAGCAGAAATCGCCCAGACCTTTGGCGTGTCCTCCGTCACCGCCCGCGCCGACCTGGACGCGCTCGCCGAAGCAGGCAAGTTGCGCCGCACGCATGGTGGCGCCGTGTCGCTCCACAAACGCCTGACCGTCTCCACGCAGGATCGCCGCATCAATGTCAACGTCGCCGCCAAGCAAGCCATCGCGCAAAGCGCCATCGAGCTCGTCAATGACGGCGACACGCTGCTCGTCGACTCGGGCACCACGGCGCTCGAGTTTGTCCGGCTCCTCGACCAGCGCAACGGCATCACCGTCATCACGGCCGACATTACCATTGCCGATTACATCGACGAGAGCATGCCCTCGGTCGATGTCGTCATGCTGGGCGGGGCGCTGCGCAAAGGCCATCGTTATTTGTACGGACCGCTCACTATGCAGGCGCTCCAAATGGTCCATGCCGATCTGGCCGTCATGTGCCCCGGCGCCTTTGTCCCCAGCTGCGGCTTTACGACCGACTTTCCCCAGATGGCCGAGACCAAAACGGCTATGATCGCCGCGGCCCATCAAAGCGTCGCCCTCATGGACGCCAGCAAGGTTAACGGACGCGGCATGTACCGCTTTGCCGAGCTTGCCGATGTCGACTCCATCGTGATGGACCGTGACCCCGACCATGCCGTCGCCACCTCGATCGCCGAGGCCACTGACAGCTCACGTCCAGCCCTAGTCATCGCCGGCGCTTAAACAAAAACCACCACAAAGGTGCCTGTCCCCTTTGTGGTGGTTGTGATGGTTGAGCGTCAAAAGTGAACGTGTCGCTACTTGGACAGCTCGTCGGCGAGGGCCTCGATCTGAGCGCGCGAGGCGTCGTTGAGCGAGCCCAGCACAGTCACCTTGTTCTGCGTCAGGGTGATGTCCTTCATGCCCTCGAGCTCCTTGGTCATAACCTTGGCAGCTGCGGGCGCCCAGGAACCGGACTCGACAAGCGCCACGGTGCGGTTCTGGTAGGCATGCTCGGCGAGCGTGTGGATAAAGGTGCTCATGCACGGGAAGATCTCGCCCTGATAGGTGATGGAGGCGAGCACCAGGCGGTCGTAGCGGAACGCATCCTCAACGGCCTCGGCCATGTCGTCGCGAGCCAGGTCAAAGACGGAAACCTTCTGGCCGCGAGCCTCAAGCGCAGATGCGAGTTCCTCGACGGCAGCCTTCAGATGGCCATACACGCTCGCATAGGCGATCGTGATGCCCTCGTCCTCGGGCTGATAGCTCGACCAGGTGTTATAGGTGTCGAGGTAGTAGCCCAGGTTCTCGGTCAGCACGGGGCCGTGGAGCGGACAGATGATCTGGATGTCCAGGTCGGCGGCCTTCCTGAGCACGGCCTGCACGAACTTGCCGAACTTACCGACGATGCCAAAGTAGTAGCGGCGTGCTTCGCAAGCCCAGCCCTCGGGATCCTCGATGTCGTTAGCACCGAACTTGCCAAAGCCGTCGGCGCTAAAGAGCACCTTGTCGGTGGACTCGTAGGAGAAAATCACCTCGGGCCAGTGAACGTTGGGAGCGCCGATAAAGGTCAGGCTGTGGCCGCCCAGATCGAGCACATCGCCCTCTTTGACGACCATCTTGCGCTCGGGGAAGTCGGTGCCAAAGTAGTTGACCATCATGCGGAAGGCGCCCATGCTTGCCACGATCTGCGCCTGGGGATAGCGCTCCATAAAGGCGGCAATGCCGGCGGAGTGATCGGGCTCCATGTGATGGACAACCAGGTAGTCGGGCGTACGGCCGTCGAGCGCGGCCTCGAGGTTGCCGAGCCACTCGTCAACAAAACCGCCGTCGACCGAATCGGCGACAGCGATTTTGTCGCCCAAGATAACATAGCTGTTGTATGCCATGCCGTTCTCGGACACGTCGTACTGGCCCTCGAACAGGTCGATGTCGTGATCGTCGACGCCAATGTAGCGGATATCCTTGGTGATCTCCATCAGGCAAAGCCTCCTAGATAGACAAAAGAGCCCGTCTATCATAACACTCGCCTTCATAGCCACGGCTATCTGTCAGCATCCTTACCGATTGTTTTTGAGGCGGAATATACCGCCGTTTACCTGCACAAACTATGCGTGCGGCTCTGCTGTGCTATGTCGAATGATGAGCTGGCCGGGAATACGAATGGCAACGGTTTTGCCCGCCGTACCCGCCTCGGGAACCGCATGCTCGAATACCTCGCGTCCGCGCTGATGTAGATCGAATCGCACGGTCGTGAGCTCGTTATGCGCGACAAAGTCGTCGAGCGAATCGTCGACGCCCACCACGCTTACGTCCTCGGGCACGCGTAGGCCGCTATCACGCAGTGCGGCAATCGCGCCATTTGCCATCTGATCGTTTGCCGCATAGATCGCCGTCATGGTGCGATCGTGCTCGGCCAGGTACCTGCCGGCTTCGTAACCGCTGTTGGCAGACCAGTCACCCTCGAGCGGCTCTACCGGCTCGATGTGTTTACGCTCGAGCGCATCCTGCCAACCGGCGCGACGAAATTGCTCGTCGACCGAGAACGACGGGCCGCCGATATAGCGAATCTGCTCGTGCCCCAGCTCAAACAGATGGTCCATAAGCAACAGCGAGCAGCCGTAGTGATCGGAGTCGACCGTGGTCACGCGCGGATGCGCGTACATGGTAACGATAACCGTGCCAATGCCTGGCAGTGGATCAAACGTCTCAAAATCGGGCGCCATACGGCTCATGCCGATAATGATGCCG
>UQJA01000070.1 GCA_900541285.1 uncultured Collinsella sp. | reverse complement strand
TTGAGCTTGTTGATCTCCTCGGCCTGGTCGGAAACGGCAGCCGCAGCGATCGGAAAACAGGTGCGAATGGTCTTTGCAATCATGGGTATTTGAATCTCCGTTTTCGGATGCTAGTTCAGACGGCTCTTGAGCGCGTCGATATGGATGCCGATCTTAAGGCTGGCGGGATCGATCTGGGCGATCTCCTGCAGAGTGAAGGCAACGGAGCTCGAAAGATTGTGGCAGACGGACTTCATGTTGACGCCGTTCTCGAGCACGACGTGAAGATCGACCGTAAGGCCGTTCTCGTCGGCGGAGACAAGCACGCCCTTGCGGAGGCGCTGACCGGCAAGCAGGCGCACGCTCTCGGCGCCCTGGAGCTGCTCAGCCATACCGACAACGCCATAGCACGTCATCGCGGCATAACCGGCAATATCGGCAATAACGTCGTTCGAGACGCTCAGGCTGCCGTTAATGGTCTCAGACACAAGAATCTCCTTTTCTTGGTGCTCGCGGCACCATGTCGTGGGAGCAATCATTCCAATATTCTACAACGACCGCGGCATGTTGAGGTGGCGGGCCTCGGGATTACATCCTCGACACGAAATGTTGATATGGTAACGTTCGCGAACGGCGATCGCGGCATGAAAAAACCCGCCGCATAAGCGACGGGTTTTACAACCTGGCTCCCCGGGTAGGACTCGAACCTACAACAGCGCGGTTAACAGCCGCGTGCTCTACCATTGAGCTACCGAGGAATAGGTGCGTGCTCTCAAGCAACGAAGTTTATTATACGGACGAATCAGCTCAGGGCAAGAACTTTTTTAAGAAATTTTCCGACCCAGTCATTGGGGACGTTCTTAAACGACCAGTCATTCAAGAACGTCCCCAATGTCTACATGAAAGCGCCCCCAAGCGGATGTGCTTGAGGGCGCCTCTTGCTTGACTAGCTCTCGATATAGTCCTTCAGCTTACTGCTACGGCTCGGGTGGCGAAGCTTGGCCAGAGTCTTGGACTCGATCTGGCGGATGCGCTCGCGCGTGACGCCAAACTCACGACCGACTTCCTCGAGCGTGCGGGGATGTCCGTCGACAAGGCCAAAGCGCAGTTCGATAACCTTGCGCTCACGATCGGCAAGCGAATCGAGCACCTGGGTGAGCTGCTCCTGCAGCATAGAGAAGCTGGCCGCATCGGGCGGAACGATAGCCTGGGAGTCCTCGATGAAGTCGCCCAGCTGGGAATCCTCTTCCTCGCCGATGGGGGTCTCGAGCGACACGGGCTCCTGCGAGATCTTCTGGATCTCGCGGACGCGGTCGGCGCTCATGTCCATCTCGGCACCGATCTCTTCGGGGGTCGGGTCGCGGCCCAGGTCCTGAAGGAGCTGACGCTGCACGCGGACGAGTTTGTTGATAGTCTCGACCATGTGCACGGGAATACGGATGGTACGGGCCTGGTCGGCGATAGCGCGCGTAATGGCCTGACGGATCCACCACGTGGCGTACGTGGAGAACTTAAAGCCCTTCTGGTAGTCGAACTTCTCGACGGCGCGGATCAGACCGAGGTTGCCCTCCTGAATCAGGTCCAGGAACAGCATGCCGCGACCGACATAGCGCTTGGCGATGGAGACGACCAGACGAAGGTTTGCGCTGATGAGCGCCTGCTTGGCTTCGAGGCCCACGTTCTCAATGCGCGTAAGACGACGCATCTCGGCACGCGTGAGTTCGAGCTCACCAGCATCGGCAGCCTCGAGCTTCTCGGTGGCCTCGAGACCGGCCTCGATCTTCATAGCCAGGTCGACCTCTTCGGAGGCGGTCAACAGGTCGACCTTGCCGATCTCCTTGAGGTACATACGGACCGGATCGCCGGTCAGCATCACCGTGGAGGCATCGATGCCACGCACGCGGGAGCGTGAACGGGACGTGCGCACGGTGCGCTTCTTCTTGCTCTTGGAAGAACCCATCTCGGCATCGGCCTGACGGGCCATCTTGAGCTCATGATCGTCAAGCGAGCCGGAATCGTGCTCGTCGTCGTCATCGAAATCGTCGGTATCGGTATCGTTATCGTCATCGTCGACGTCCATGGGGGCGTCGTCGTTACCGCTCGCGGAGATAATCTGGATGCCGCTGTTGCGCAGCGCGGAATACACCGCGGTGAGCTGCTCGTCAGAAACATCGATATCCTTCAGGGCGACCTGAATCTCGTCCTCGGTTACCGAAGTCCTGTTTGAGCCGTTGCCCATGAGCTTTGCAACGTAGGATTCCAGCCCAGTACCCGTGCTCTCAGTCTTTTTTGGCACAGATTCTCCCTTCATAGTCCACAGGACTCAATACTTTAGCACACACATTGACGTCTATACCCAAAAAGAGGACTGGATATAGGCGAGAATACGCTGGTTGACCACAACATCTAGGCTTGTTCGGTGCCTGCGGCCTCCAGGCCGATCAAACGGAACGGGTCCGCCACACCGCCGATCGACTTTTGCAGTTCGCGTTGACGCTGCGAATCTTGCGCGGCCTGAACGGTCAGCGCGCGACGGGCCTCATCATCGAGCGAACGGTCCTGGCGCAGCTTGGCCTGTGCGGCACGCATGCGGCGTTTGATGGTGTAGAGCTCGAGCGTATCGAGCATAAACACGATGTTCGTCTCGGTGGGGTGCTTGCTCGTCGCCGAGATGCGCCCGGCACTCACAAGCGTTGCCGCCTCGGGACACACCGAGCGTGCCGCATCCATGCAGGCTGCAGGATCGGTTCCCGGCGGCGTTGCCAGAACGGCCCATGCGATGGACTCGTGACGTGGGTCAACCCACTCGATGGAGCAGATGCGGTCGGCATACGTGCGGAACAGGTCGGGGTAGCTCGTGAGCATAGTCAGCAGCTCGCGCTCCCCTGCCAAGGACTTGCGCTCTAGATCGGTCAAAACCATCGGCGCCGCCGCAGCCGGTGCGTTCGAACCATCAGGCACAAGCACAGCGCCCATACCATCAGGCACATCGATCGGCGGCAGATCATCGACGACCTCTACAGGCGCGGCACCGTAGGCATCGAGCGGGACATAGTCGTACGGCTCTTCTTCGGCCGGCGCGGACACCGGCGGCGTCGCGCCCGACACCCAAGCACCACGAGATGTCCCCTGCGAACCAGACGACCGACCGCCCGCGCTACCAGAGCGCTCGGCTTGTGCCCGCTGGCGTTCATAGTTCTGCTCACGACGTCGTTCCGCATCTTCGCGCTTGGCGACATCGCGAAACACGCGGCCCGAGCTCGCGCGCACGGTCTCCAGATCCAAACCCAACAGGTCGGCAATCTGGATAAAGTACGTGTCGATCATATAGCTATCGCGCAGCGGATAGATAAGCGTCAGCGCATCTTCCAGCGCCTTGGCGCGACCGCCTGGCGTGGTGATGTCGCTCGACTCCTGCAGCGAACGGTAGACAAAGTCCATAAGCGGCTCGGCAGCGTCGATGCGCGCCTGCAGTGCCTCGCCACCGTGCGCCGTGATGAACTCCATGGGATCGTTGCCGTCGGGCAGCACCACGCAGCGCAGGTCCATCGAATCCTGCTCGATAAACTGAATCGCGCGGCGGGCGGCCTTTTGACCGGCGGCGTCGCCATCGAACATATACACAATGCGCTTGGCAAAACGGGTGAGCGTCTTGACGTGATGCTCCGTGAGCGCGGTGCCCAGCGTAGCGACAACGTTTTTAATCCCCGCCTCCCAACAGGCGATGCAGTCGGTATAGCCCTCCACCACGATGGCGGTATCCTGCGCGACGATAAACTCCTTGGCCCAATTAAAGCCGTAGAGGTTTCGCTTTTTATGAAATACGCTCGTCTCGGCGGTATTGAGGTACTTAGGCTGACCGTCACCCATAATGCGACCGCCAAAGGCAATGTTATGACCCTGCTCGTCAAAGATGGGGAACATCACGCGGTCGTAGAAGCGGTCGGCAAGCTGCCCGCGCCCGCGGCTCACGGCAACGTTGGCGTCGATCATCTCCTGCGGGGTAAAACCCGCCTGGGACAGGTGCGACACCAGCGCGTTACGGCCCGGTGCAAAGCCCAGACAGTAGCGGCGGCAGACGTCGTCACCCATGCCGCGGCTGGCAAAGTACTCGCGCGGACGGCCGTCCTTACCGCGCATGAGCATGGTGTGGTAGAACTGGGCGGTCTCGGCGCACAAATCGTAGATTCGGGCACGCTTAGTACCCCGCTCGCGGCGATCTCCGGTGTCATGCAGCTCAATACCCGCGCGATCGGCCAAATAACGGATTGACTCGGGAAAGCTCAGGTTCTCGCGCTTCATGATATAGGTGAAGACGTCGCCGCCCTCACCGCAACCAAAGCAATGCCACACCTGCGTGGCGGGGATAATGTGGAATGACGGCGTCTTTTCGCCATGGAAGGGGCAGCAACCCCAAAACTCGTGGCCGCGGGGCTTGAGCTCAACCGTTTCCTGCACGATGGCGACTAAGTCGGACGCAGCGCGTACCTGGTCTTTTTCCTCATCGCTAATCACGGATGCTCACCCCCTGCTCACCCAAGTTGTGACGAATGTCCTCGATATTACCCTCGACGGTCGCAATCAACTCATCCAGCGAATCGAACACGCGCGACGGACGCAGCCAGCGCGTAAACGCCAGCGAAACGGAAGCGCCGTACAGGTCGCCCGTATAACCAATTAAATTAGCCTCGAGATGCGCCGAAGCGGCATACGTCGGCGGCAGGCCGACGTTCACGGCAGCGGGCCACACGGTGTCATCGACGAGCACCAGACCCTCATACACGCCGTCGGCTGGCACCTGAATACCATCGGGAACTTGCAGGTTTGCCGTGGGAAAGCCCATGCCAGCCCCCTCGTGACGGCCGCGAATAACACCGCCACGCACCATATACGGGCGGCCGAGCAACTCAGCAGCCAGCTCCACATGGCCCTGTCCCAGCTCATGACGGATACGGGTGGCGCAAATGGCCTCACCGCCCTCGCAAAGCAAGTCGTGCCCGTATACGTCAACGCCACGCTTGGCGCCCCAGGCGCGCATCTCGGCAACACCAGAAGCACCGCCTCGACCGAGGCGAAAATCGCTGCCCACGCGAATCGATCGAATATCGAGAACGCGCGACAGCAGCGCAAGAAAGCCAACATGGTCGAGTGCCGCGACCTCAGGCGTAAAGGGAACGGCCACCACTGCGTCGACCCCGGTCTGAGCTAAGGCACCCAGACGATCGACCGTCGTCATCAATTTTTGAGCGGGCGAAGGACTCACCACAACGTCCGGGTCGGGATCGAACGTGACCACGACCGCCTTGCAGTCATGGGCGCGCGCATCACGGACAAGCGCCGCAATGAGCTCCTGGTGTCCAAGGTGAACGCCGTCGAACACGCCGATGGCAATCGATGCGGCACCCAAGTGCTCACACTCATCAAACGTATCGGCAGCAACGATGCGAGCCTCGTCCGACTCGCCCGCGAAAAAGACACGCGCGAGCTCGTGAGCGGACAACATCATCGAACACCGCCGATTGCCTGCGGAAACACGTGCTCCATAACAAACCGGCCACTCTCAATGCGGGCGAGCGCCTTGAGTCCCCCATCGAGCACCAACGCAAACGGCGCCTTTGAGGCATCGAAATCGGCAAGCGCACGCTCAACGGGAATGCGTCGGCCGCAGAGCAGATCGTCGGAAAGATTGCCCGGCAAGTCAACACGCGTGGCGCCCAGGGCCGCAATGGGATCCAAGGCAAAGCCAGCCGCGGACTCGGGAGAAAGCTCCTCCACCGCATGACAAGCGCCAATGGAAACAACACCGGAGGCCGTGCGGCGCAGCGCGGAAATGTGCGCGGCGCTCTCGCAGGCGCGGCCCAGGTCGCGAGCGAGTGCACGGATATAGGTGCCCTTGCTCACCGAGAACGCCACGGTCCACACACACGAATCACCTTCGCCACCCACGGCGATCAGGTCGGCGGCATAGACCTCGACGGGGCGCGGAGGTAGGTCCACCGCATTGCCCTCGCGAGCAGACTTGTAGGCGCGAACGCCATTGACCGAGATAGCCGAAAACGCCGGTGGCACCTGCATCTGCGGACCCAGCATAGCGGCCAAGCGCTCACGGGCATAGGCAGGATCGCGCAGCTCGTTGGCAACAGCCACCGTGCGGACCGCCTCGCCCTCCGCATCATCGGTATTAGTCTCGGCGCCAAACGAAATATCGGCGACGTAGCTTTTGGTATCGAGCGTAAGCATGCCCAGCAGACGAGTAGCCTGGCCCACACCCACCACCATGACACCCGATGCCATGGGGTCGAGCGTACCGGCATGGCCGACGCGCCGCTCATGGAGAGCGCGCCGACATTGCGAGACCACATCGTGGGACGTGCAGCCCACCGGCTTATCGACGGCGAGCAGCATATTCAGTTGAGAAGGCGTACGACGAGCCATGTACCATCCAAAAAGTTAAAGCTCGACGGTCACCGAAGCGGGATCCTCCCCTACCAGCTCGGCCAGCATGGGAAGTGCCACGGTGAGCGTCTCGAGAATCGTTCCGTTGTTGGAGAAACCGGCGGCAGCGGGATGTCCGCCTCCGCCAAAGGCAGCAGCAATCTCGGACACGTTGAGGTCGCCCTTGGAGCGCAGGTTGCCGCGCACCTTGGTATCGCCCTCGATACCCTTCAGGAACAGGCAGACCTCGACGCCCATCACCGAGCGCACCACGTCGACCAGGCCGTCGCACTCATCCGAGGTGACACCGCAGGCCTCAAGGTCACTCTGGTACGCGTAGCTATACGCGACACGCCCGTGGGCCACCGTCTTGATGCGGCCCATAACGATGGACTTGAGGTGCAAAAACTCAACGCGCATGCTCTGGTATACCTCGAGCGCAACGCGCGCCGGATCGGCACCGTGGGCAACCAGACGCGAGGCCGCATGGAACGCGGCGGCATCGGCGTTTTGGTACTGAAAACGGCCGGTATCGGTAACCAAGCCACAAAGCAGGCAGGTCGCAACGCCATCACGTGCGACAATGCCGCAATTGTCCAAGAAGCGGTCGATGATCATGGCGCAGGCTGCAGCTTCGACGCGCCTCAGGCTGAGCTCGGCAAACTCCTCGCGAGCCGGATGGTGATCGAAGCACACCACATGCTTGGAGCGACGAAGCACCTCGGCGGAATTATTGAGACGCTCGACGACCGGTACGTCCACCGAGATGAACAGGTCCGGATTGCCGGTGTACGAAGATGCCGGCACTAGGCGATCGGCACCCTCCATAAAGCGGTAGATGCGCGGAACCGGGTCATCGTCTGCCAGCAGCAGCGCAATGTCCTTGTTGGGGAAAAACTTCATGAGCGAAAGGCCCAGACCCAATACGGAGCCCAGGGCGTCGCCGTCGGGAGAAGTGTGTCCCGAAATCGCAATGGAGGACGCACCCTCGATGAGCTCGAGGATGCGTCGCTGAATATCTGCAGACTCGCACGAGGCGAGGTCGGCGGAATTAGTCATCTAAAGCTGCCTCCTGGGCGGCATCCGCTATCGGATAGCCGTCCTCGTCCTTTTCGATCGCAAGCGTGGCGGGAACGTTTTCCAGCGCACGCGTGATGCGCTCGGCCTCATCGGTCGAGCGATCGATGCGAAAATCGAGCTCGGGCGTGACACGCCAATCGAGCGAGCGAGCCAACAGGCTACGAATACGGCCCTTGGCGCTTGCGAGCGCCTCCATGACCTCATCGTAGCGGCTCGCATCGCACGACACGTACACGCGCGCGAACGAACGGTCCACCGCGACCTCGACGGCGGTCAAAGTAACCAGGTCGAGACGCGGATCGGAAACCTCAAAGAGCAGGATATAACCAAGCTTCTCGCGAAGCTGCTCGCCCAGACGGCGGGTTGCCTGCGTTTGCTTCATAGCGCTACCCCCTACTCGGTACGGGCAACCTGGTCGATGCGGTAACCCTCGATCTGGTCGCCGGGCTTGATGTCCTGGAAGTTCTCCAAGCCAATGCCGCCCTCGGAACCGCTCTTGAGGCTCTTGGCCTCGTCCTTGTAGTGGCGCATCGAGGCGATCTTGCCGTTGAAGACCACGATGCCGTCGCGCACCAGGCGCACGGAATCGGTCGCGGCGATCTCGCCCTCTTCGACGCGGACACCGGCGGCGATACCGACTTTGGGCACCTTGAAGGTGTCCAGGACGGTCGCGGTACCCGTGGCGACCTCGACCTCGGTGGGCTTGAGCATGCCGATACGGGCGGCGTCGAGCTCCTCGAGGCACTTGTAAATGACGTCGTAGCAACGGATCTCGACGCCCTCGCGCTCGGCAGCGGAGCGAGCCTTACCGTCGGGACGGACACCAAAGCCGATGATGATGGCGTTGGAGGCGTCGGCCAGGACGACGTCGGTCTCGTTGATGGCACCGACGGCGGAGTGGATCGTGTTGATGCGCACCTCGGACTGATCCATCTTGTCGAGCGAGTCCTGAAGAGCCTCGATGGAACCCTGGACGTCGGCCTTGATGATCAGGTTGAGCTCCTTGACCTCGGCGTCGGCAATGGTCTCAAAGAGGTTCTCGAGCGTGACGTGCTTGACGCGGCTCTGCTCCTCGATACGGGCCTTGAGCGAACGCTCGTCGGCCAGCGCACGTGCCTCGCGCTCGTCCTCGAACACGCGGAACTCGTCGCCGGCGTTGGGCACGGACTGCAGGCCCAAAATCTCGACGGCGTCGGAGGGACCGGCCTCGGTGACGGCGCGACCCTTGGGGTCGAGCATAGCACGGACGCGGCCATAGGTAAGGCCGGCGACCAGCGTATCGCCCACGTGCAGGGTGCCGCGGGTCACGAGCACGGTAGCGACCGAGCCGCGGCCCTTGTCGAGCTTGGCCTCGAGGACATTGCCGGAGGCAAAGGTGTCCGGGTTGGCCTTAAGCTCGAGCACGTCTGCCTGGAGCAGCACGGTCTCCAGAAGGTCGTCGATACCGATCTTCTGCTTGGCCGAGATGTTGACGAACATGTTCTGTCCGCCCCACTCCTCGGGGATGACGCCGTACTCGGTGAGTTCCTGACGCACACGGTCGGGGTTGGCGCCGGGCTTATCAATCTTGTTGACGGCAACGACGATGGGTACGCCGGCGGCCTTGGCGTGGTTGATGGACTCGACCGTCTGGGGCATGATGCCGTCATCGGCGGCGACGATCAGGATGACGATGTCGGTCACCTTGGCGCCACGGGCACGCATGGCCGTAAAGGTGGCGTGACCCGGGGTATCGATGAAGGTGATCTTGCGGTCGTTGATCATGACCTGCGAAGCGCCGATGGCCTGCGTAATGCCGCCCGCCTCGCCGGCAGCAACGCCGGTGTGACGGATGGCGTCGAGCAGCGACGTCTTGCCGTGGTCGACGTGACCCATGACGGTGACGACCGGGGCGCGCGGCTTGAGGTCGGCAGGATCGTCGTAGAACGAGAAGGTGTTCTCCTCCTCGGGGGTGATGATCTTGATCTGACGGCCCAGGTCGTCGGCGACGAGCTCGACGAGGTCGTCGGACATGGACTGCGTCATGGTGAGCGGCGTACCCAGCAGGAACAGGCGCTTGATGATGTCGTTGGCCGGAACGTCGAGCGCCTCGGCAAGCTCCTGGACGGTAACGCCCTGGGAGACCTTGATGGCGTCGAGGTCCTCGGGGTTCACGCCCTGGGCCAGCGCCTCCTCTATCTTGCGCTCCTCCTGAGCCTTGGCAGCCTCGCGCTCGCGCTTCTCCTTGCGCTTCTTGCGGCGACCGGTGGACTCGCGAGAGGCCTCCTCGACGGCGGCGCGGGCCTCCTCAAAGCCGGGAGGGCCTCCTCGAGCACCTTCTCGCGGCTGTACTCCTCGGCCTCGCGAGCCATGCGGCTGTAGTGGTCCTCTTCGTTGTTGTGACCGCCCTTGCGCTTCTTGCCCTTGCCCTGCTTGTCGGGGTTAGGGAAGTCCATGCCGGCAGCGACATTGTTGCTGGCGTTGGTGCGATGGCTGTGGGGACGGCTCTCGGAGGCGTTGCGCTCGGAGTTGTTGTCCGAGGCGTTGCGATCGTTACTACAGCCGCGGCGGCGGGGCGGTTGGTGCCCGCCACGACGGTTACCGCGCTCGGCGGCGCGCTCGGCCTTGGCCTTGTCCTCGGCGTCCTTCTTCTCCTTGAGCACGGTCTCCTGTGCGGCGATCTGGTCGAGCAGCGAGCGGAAGCGCGAACCGGAGTCGGAAGCGGGAACGGCGCGGCGCTGGGCCTCCCGGGCAGCCTCCTCCTTCTCGCGAGCAAGGCGCTCCTGCTCGGCCTTCTTCTTGGCCTCGGCCTCGGCGCGGGCAGCCTCCTCGGCAGCCTGGGCTGCGGCAAACTGGCGG
>UQJA01000069.1 GCA_900541285.1 uncultured Collinsella sp. | reverse complement strand
CAGAACGATTCCCCGGCGAGCGGCCAATTAATATTGTCTATCTCAAAACGTCGTTACTTTTTGTCGAAACGACCATAGAGCGCAAACGAGAGCGCCGCAGAGATAACCCAAGTCAAAGCGATGCAGACGACAATCATGATCAGGTTCATGGGATTGCCGCTTGGATCGGCATAAACGGGCAACGAGGTAATGCCGGGCATAACAAAGCCGAAGCACTTTGCGCCGAGAACAACGGTAAGCGCACCGCCAATGCCATCCGCGATCATCGCAGCGATAAGCGGAGTCCTGTTAGGAACCTGAACGGTAAACAAGGCGGGCTCAGAAATTCCCATAAATGCTGAGAAGGCCCACGTCATTGCAGCGGACTTGAGCTTTTCGTCGGTCATGCGCAGGGCTGCACCAAAAGACGCACCGCTTTCGGCGAGGTTATGGCAGAAAGAGATCGGGAGCAGATAGTCATACCCAAGCGTTGCGATATTGGAAATCTGGATAGGGCTCGTTGACTGATGCATGCCGAAGAGCACGATAAGCGGCATAAAGAAGCCCAGCAGAAAACCGGCAACGGGGCCTAACGTCGAGAATAGCCAAACGATACCGTTGGCAAGACCAAGACCGCACCAGGCACCAATCGGAGCGAGCACAAACAGGTTGACGGGAATCACGATAGCAAGGGAGAGCGCCGGAACGACAACGAGCTTAAAAAGATCCGGCACGACTTTGTCGATTGCACGATATACAAAAGACAAGCCAATGACGCCAAAGATAACCGGGAACACGGAATCGGCGTAGCTAAAAATCGGCACCGCAAAACCGAACAGCGCAAGGGGCGTCTCGCCCGTACCGACAGCGTTGACAATGGTCGGGTACATCAGCGATCCGGCAACACAAAGCGCAAGCGAACGGTTGACCCGGAACTTATCAGCTGTAGACATTGCCAGCAAAAACGGCAAGAAGTAGAACGGGATATCCGAAATCATATTGAATATCGCAAAGTCGCCGGCACCCGTGTCGATTCCAAAAGCCGCGATAGCAGCCAGGATGCCCTTTACGATGCCTCCCGCCACCAGTGCGGGAATGATAGCGGAAAAGATGCCGGTGATGATATCGAATACGCGAGCCGAACCTTTTTGGAGCTCAGGCTGCTCGGCGTCGGCGGAGACCTCGCCACCCATCCTGTCACCTAGCATGGGCTCCAATTCGTCATATACCGACCCCACGCTGGCGCCGATGATAACTTGCCACTGTCCGTCTTTAACCTGCGCGCCCAAGGCGCCGTCAAGCGTCTTAAGGGCCTCCAGGTCTGCCTTGCTATCGTCCTTCAGGTTGAATCTGAGCCTTGTAATGCAGTGCGTTGCCATAACAACGTTATCGGCGCCGCCCACGAGCTCGAGGACACGAGCGGCCAGTTCCTTCTTGTCTGCCACGACAATCACTCCTACCCAAGATCCTCGCCATTAGTGGCGATACATTTCTGATACCAATAGAAAGAGTCTTTACGCGAGCGCTCCGCAGTGCCGTTGCCGCAATTATCCAGATCGACATAGATAAGCCCGTAGCGCTTGTCCATCGTAAGAGGACCGCAGGCAACAAGGTCAATGAATCCCCAGATCATGTATCCGCGCACGTCAACGCCATCGATCACCGCTTCTTTAAGGCACTTTATGTGCTGGCGCAAATAATCGATTCGATACTCGTCGTGGATGCTGCCATCCTCCTCGACTACATCAGATGTACCGAGGCCGTTCTCGGCGATATACAGAGGCAGCCCATAGCGGTCATACATCTGGTTAAGGGTAACCCTCAGGCCAATGGGATCGAGCTGCCAGCCCCACTCACTCGTCTCGAGATAAGGGTTCTTGTTTGCCATGACCAGATTACCCGCAGTCTTCTCCCATCCCTGATCGCAGGTGGATACCTGGGAAAAGTAGTACGAAAAGGCCAGGAAGTCGACCGTGTTGCGAGCGATGAGCTCTTCATCGCCCGGTTCCATTTGAATCTCGATATCACACGCATCGAAATAGCGATTCATATAAGCGGGGTATTTTCCACGAGCCATCACGTCCGTATAGAACCAGTTGGAATACTGGTCGTCGTGAATAGCCTGCATGTTATCTTCGGGACGGCAGGTGGCGGGATACGTACAGAATCGAGCGATCATGCCGCCAACGGGAGTATCGGGCGAAAGACGATGGACAATCTCGACGGCACGCGCATTGGCAACAAACTCGTGGTGCAGGCACTGGAAGATGGCTCGATCGAAGTTCTCCCCCTCTTCGTCTTTGACCAGACAGACCCCGTCCCAAGGCGAAAAACGCGCTGCATTGAACTCGTTAAAAGGCAGCCAGAAATCGACCAGATCGCCCAATTCCGTAACGATTGTCTCGACATAGCGGGCGAAGAAATCAATCGTCTTGCGATTCTTCCATCCCCCATATGTGGTGACAAGATTTACCGGGATGTCATAGTGGAGCATGGTGACGAAGGTTTTAATGCCGTGCTTTTTGCACTCACCCAGCATACTTCGATACCACTCGATGCCTTCGCGGTTAGGCTCAAGATCATCTCCGTTAGGATAGATTCGGCTCCAGCAAATAGAGGTGCGGAACAGCTTGAGACCCATCTCCGCAAAAAGCGCGATGTCCTCACGATAGTGATGATAGAAGTCGTTGCCACGCCTAAACGGGTAGAACTCAACGCCGTCATCTGCGAGAGCGTTCATTAGCTCGTCATGGCAGAAGGGGTTGTTTTGATGCTTGTCCTCAATCTGGTCATGAGTCCAGGTACCATCCAGCCATCGACAATCCTGCGTCGACTTTCCCTTTCCGCCCTCATTCCAGGCGCCATCGGCCTGCGAGCACGATATGGCTCCGCCCCATAAAAAGTCGGAGTCAAACCCATGTTTTAACTTACTCATTTGCCCTCCTTGATCGGATGCTCCAGCGGATAACCCAATACTAGGAAGAACAAGATGCATAAGATATCGCATAGAAAGCGTTTGTTTATAACATTTTTTTAGATATAATACCGTTTAAGGCATCGATTCTACCGTTCACCCCTGGAGCACCCCATGGATTCGAATCTCAAACAGCTGCTCTATACGCATACCGAGACCGAAGAGTGGCATCGCACACATCCGGGAGAGCTCAGCCCGCGATATAACAGGGTGGAAACCACAACCATTAACGGCGAAGAGGTCTATCTGTTTGATTGGAAAGAAACTCTCGACGAAAACCCCGTGGGCCTTATCAAGGAGTCGCGCTTTACCGATATTCCTCCTCATATCAATCGGGATATGGAGCTTAACTACGTGTACGACGGCGTCTGCACGTTTATCGTCAACGGACGGCGACTACTCCTTAAAAAGGGCGACGTGCTCATTTGCAACACCGGCGTAGTCAGAAGCGTTCCATACGTTAAGGGCGAGCATGATATCGTCATTTCGATCGTCTTCAAAAAAGAAATGTTCGATTCGTTGTTCCTGAGCCAGCTACCCGGCGCGTCACCATTAACGAATCTTCTATTTGATTTTGTGTCCAAAAACCGCGAGGCCCGAAAATATCTCATTCTTCCAGAGGAATACGCCCGACATGCGCGACGCCTCATCGAAATGCTCTTTATCGAATATCACTTTAAAGATGCCTATTCCAATGAACTCATGAGGCACCTCGCCGTCAGCCTATTCCTTGTTCTCATTCGAGGACTGTACCGACGCTCCGCAACTGATAACCAGGCGATCATGTCGGACGAACGCATCGTGTCGATTCTGAATCATATTGAGCGAAGCTACGGCGACTGCACACTCGAAAGCATTGCGAGCGATACGGGTTATAGCACCAGCTATCTCAGCAGCTTGATCAAGCAAAAAACCGGCAAAACGTTTTCGCAAATCAAGCTCAACCAGCAGCTCACAGAGGCGGCATATCTTCTCAATAACACCGAGCGCAGCGTGCAGTATGTAGCCCGAAAAGTCGGCATCTCCAACATGTCATTCTTTTACTCAAAATTTAAAGAAGCATTCGGCGAAACGCCAGGTGCGTTCAGGACGCATCGGTCTAATTAAAGGCGTTATTACTCAGACCGATCAGCTTCGCGCGACACGGGAATGCGCAATCGAAGCAGCGAGCGCATCGCCTCTACCAGCACAAAGCCGGCGATGCCAACCGTGACCACAACGTCGAGCGGTGTGCCCACAAACCACAGCAGCCCCATGAGATACGACCCGGCATTAAACGCAAAGTGCAGCAGAATCGTGTAGCGAAGCTTTCCGGTGGTCACGAGTACCCAACCAAAAATGAGGCCGGCAGCGCCCGCGTAGCAGCCCTGCACCCAGTTCATGTGCATAAAGCCGAAGACCGCCGCCTGCAGCACGATTGCCGCGGCGACGCCCCAGGTACTCGGGGCCGCCCAGGGCACTATGGCGCCGTCCTGCGCGTTCGCGCGGCGCCGGCGCTTCCAGAACGAACGGCACTGTGGATTAAACGCACGCAGCGAAAACTCAAAGATGATGCCGCGCACCAGGAGCTCTTCGCAAAACGGAGCGCCGAGCACTGTGGTCAAGACAGCAAGAAGGCTGGTATCGCCCATGCCCGTCTCCTCGACGAGCTCGCTATAGTCTGCCGCGACCTCGGGCAGCAGCGACAGTACGCCGTCGCATAGGTAGCTAATGACCACCTGCATGGATAGGCCGATCACGACAACGCAGGCAATGCGCTTCCATGCCGCGCCTGCTCCCCCGCCGAGTGGGCGTTCGCCTTGCCGGCGCGCCATGAAGGAGCGGGGCCACAGATAGCGCCACCACAGCAGCGCCATCAAAAATGACGCCGTCTGAGCGGCAGCCTGGAACCATTGGATATCGAGATTGTCGATCGGATAGCCCGTCAGCACCGACACGGCATCGAGAACTGAAAACAGAACCATGCTCAGGGCAATATCGGCAGCAACAACACCAAAACAGGCAAGCGCCCAAATCATCGCATTGAGCATGCCAACCTCCTCAAAACCCGGCACTTAGGGACGTTCCTTAACTGCCGGCAGAAAAGGAACGTCCCCAAGTGCCGGCAGTTTGGGACGGTCATTGTTGACGAGAATCGGGCGCAGCGCCAAAGGCCCCGTTGGGCGAAATGTCGAACGGGAAGGTGCCGCAGCGATTGAACGCGGCGATAAACATGCGGATGGCGTTGGACGGCGTGGTGCCCACGAGCTGGGTTGCCGCCGCGAAGGCCGCCTTTTCCTCGGGCAAGACCTTCGCGACAACCGGGGTCATGTGTTCTGCCATGGCGCTTCCTTTTTGAAACGACGGTGGTGCGGATAGATACGGGCCACGCGGCTGGGCAACGGGCTGTGAAGGCAACCCGATTGGCCCGCATCCGGAGTTTGTTTCTACGGCGTTGGTATTACTTGGTATTCCTAAGTATTACCCCGCAGATAGAATACCACACCCGCCCCATGGGAACGGAGAAAAACGGATTATTTTGTTGCTGAGCAAGTATTTAGAGCGTGATGATGTCCGAGATATTGAGGGCCCGAGCGTCAGCGGCGTCGTGTATGGCAAGCAGAAGCGTGCGGCCATTGAGGAGGTCGAGCACGACCTCGGCCGTCGTATCGCGTGCGGCAGCATCCAAACCGGTAAAGGGCTCGTCTAGAATCACGGCGCCGCCCGAGCACAGCAGGGCGCGGGCGATCTCGACACGACGGCGCTGCCCGCCCGAAAGCTCGGCCACGCACGCATGCACGTCGATCCCCGGCACCAGCAGGCGCAACAAGGCAGCGGCACTCGAGGCATCCACGCGTGCATCGGCGCACACCAGCACGTTATCCAAAGCCGAGGCGCCCTCTACCAGACGCGCGTCCTGAAACACCATCGAGCACGGTGCGCACTCCCCCGCTGCCAACGAAAGCAGCGTCGACTTGCCCACGCCCGAGGCGCCCATCACGCAGGCGCGCCCACCGGCGGGCACACTAAGCACCAGCCCGTCGAGCGCCGGCGCTCAGGGCGCCCTGTCACCCACGGCAAGCGCAAGCTCCGCTGCAGCCCTGCCGCCAGCAGAGCCGCCCACTCGCCCGCGTAGTCCATCCCCATGCGTCCGCACGGCAACACGCCATGCCACGGAACCCGAAGCCCGCAGTAGCCACACCAGCACGCGCTCACACGCCCACGAGGCGGCAACGACCAGCACGGTCCACGCCAGCAGATCAGCCGTCTCAATCAATAGCTTTGCCTGATAGATGCGCTCGCCCACGGTGCCCGTCGCCATGCCGATGAGCTCCGCCGCTACACCGGCCTTCCAGCTCATGCCGATGACCGCCTTCGCACACGAAAGCACAAACGGCAGCACCTCACGCCAGGCGTGGGCACAAAACAGTCGCCAGCCCCGCACGCCATGCAGATGAAACATCTGCTTCAGCGGTTTATCCGCTTGCGTCAAGCCCTCGACCAACGAAAAATACACGCCCGGCAGCGCCATCAAAAAGACCGCCGCAATGCTCACACGCGCCGACCCCAGCCAGATAAGCAACAGGACCACCACGCAGGCGACCGGCGTCGCCTTAACAAACGAAAGCGCCGGCGCCACCAGGTGGGCAAACGTCCGCGAGTGCGACGAGACTCCAGCGAGCACGCCGCCGCACACCGCGGCAAGTGCCAGCCCACCCAAAATTCGCAAGCCCGAGCCCACCAGGATCGCCCACGTGCTGGCATCGCACACCAGCCGCAGCAACGCCACCACGACAGCGCCCGGTCCCGGCAAAATCAACGGCTGCGCTACCAAACCCGCCGCAAAGACCCACACGGCAAGCCAAAAGGCGGCAACGGCACCTGCTGCCGCCACCGCCTTCATACGCTCTGTCATTTGTCGAGCAAACGCACGCACGGGCTACTCCATGTAGTAGAAATCGTCAGCCGGAAGTTTACCACCCACGGCGCTCGCGTCCGCGTCGGCCAGCACCTGCAGATACCCACTAAGTGCCGCCTTCATATCCTTGCCCGTCTGGCACACAAGCATGCACCCGGGAATCGCCTTCTCGGCGATCTTGTCGTTGTCCACGATGCCGGCATCGACCACAGTCTGCGCCCAGTCTGCCGGCGCCGCATTGACAGCCTTAACGCTCGCCGCATGGCAGCTCAAGAACTCCGCCACGGCCTCGGGATGTTCCTCGGCAAACGCGCGGCGCACCACGGTCGCACCCGTCAGCAAGCGCGAGCCCGTGTCACCCGCCAGCTCATCCCACACATCGGTCAGACTTACCGGCGCCGACAGTTTGCCTTCGCTCTTTGCGATGGCAGCGGTCTTGAACGGCTCGGGCAGCACGCCCACGGCAGACGGATCGGCAAGCAGCGCCGACAGCACCTCGGTGGGCTCGCTCTTAAACTCAAGCGCCACCTGGCCGGTCAGGCCCGCGCGCTCCAGCAGGTAGTTCATGACGTACTCCGGCGTGGTGCCCTTGCCCGTCATGTAGACGGTACGACCCGCCTGATCGCCAAACGAGGTAACGTCCACGTCGCCCGTCACAACGTTCAGCACGCCCAGCGTGTTGATGTCGATGACCTGCACCGCACCCTCGGTCTTGTTGTAGAGCACGCTCGCCACGTTGGCTGGCACCAGGGCAATGTCGATATCACCCTGAATGACCTTGGGCACGATCTCGTCGGCTGCGGCGCTGATCGCAAAGTCGAACTCGTTGTCCGTCTCGCCGTTTGCGGCCTGGTCCATAAACTGCACCAGGCCAATCGAGGTCGGCCCCTTGAGCGAGGCGACGTGCACCTCAACCGACTCTGCAGCAGCACCGGCGCCGTCCGTGGCAGCCGAGCCCGCGACAGACCCGCCACCACAGCCAGACACCGCGAGCGACAACGCGCCCGCAGCAAGCGCCGAGGCAAACCACCGGCGCGACATTTCAAAATCAAACGCGCGCATCGCTAGCACGTCCCCTCGTTAGGCATCGACCAGGCGTGATGGTCGGTATGCAGCAGCTCCTCGGCCAGCGGCGAGAGCGGCTCGCCCAAGAACTCGCGGTAGCACGCCTGGACATCGGGATTCTCGTGCGAGAAGCGAATGTCCGCAGCGGCATCCAGGCCCCACAGCACCTGACCGCGCTCGGCTGCTAGCTCGCCGCCGTCGGGGGTGGGCTGGGCGGCGCCCACCACGCAGGCGCCACGGGCGGCCATGACCTCAACGAAGTCATAGCTCACGCGGCCGTCGCGAATCGCGTCGAGCAGACGAGCGGCGTTGCCCAGCCCGTGCGCCACGGCGACGCGCACCTTGGTGCCATCGATATCGGCGATGGTTTCCTTCCAGCCGTCCAGGCCACGCACGTCGGTAAAGAAATCGGCATCCGGGTTCTTACCCGTCACCAGGTAATAGGCCGAGCGCACGGCGGCCTCCATCACGCCGCCCGTGGCGCCAAAGATCACACCCGCGCCCGTGCCAAAGCCCAGCGGCGTATCGAGCGGCTCCTCGACCAGCGTGTCGACGCTCACGTGGCTCGCGCGGATCATGCGCACCATCTCGCGCACCGTCAGCGCAACGTCCACATCGGGCGTGCCGCCCTCGCCCACCATGCTCGGCAGCGAGCACTCGGCCTTCTTGGCCGTGCACGGCATAACGGACACCACGAACAGGCGCTCAGGCTCCACGCCCAGCACCTTGGCGTAGTAGGTCTTGGCAATAGCGCCAAACATCTGCTGTGGCGACTTGGACGTGGACAGGCTGTCGACAAACTCCGGATAGCGTGCCTTCACAAAGCGTACCCAGCCCGGTCAGCAGCTCGTAAACATAGGCCAGCCGTGGCTGTCGCCCTCGCCCTTGGCGGCCTTACCCAGGCGCTCGAGCAGCTCGGAGCCCTCCTCCATAATGGTAAGGTCGGCCGAGAAATCGGTGTCGAACACGTACTCAAAGCCCACGCGGCGCAGTGCGCAGGCCAAGCGCTCAACGGTTGCCTCCTCGCGAGATATGCCGAGTTCCTCGCCCCAGGCGCTGCGCACGGCAGGCGCGATCTGCACCAGCACGATCTTGTCGGGATTAGCGAGCGCGTCAAACACGGTCTCGGTATCGTCACGCTCACGCAGGGCGCCCGTCGGGCAATGTGTGATGCACTGACCGCACGCGACGCAATCGGTCTTGTCAATCGGCACGCACCCGCGGGTACCCACGGCGGTATGCGTGGCGCGGTTGGTCAGGTCCCAAATCCCTAGGCCCTGCACGCTCTCGCACACTTTGATGCAGCGCATGCATTTAATGCACTTGTCGTTATCGCGGATGATGGGGAAATCGAAGTCCCAGCCCTCGCGCGCCAGGTGCTGTTCGTACGGCAGATAGAAGATGCCCAGGTCGTTGGCGATGGTCTGCAGATTGCAGTTACCACTGCGCACGCAGCTCGTGCAGTGCGAGTCGTGCTGGGACAGCAGCAGCTGCACGTTGGTACGACGCGCCTCGCGGGCCTTGGGGCTGTTGGTGTGGACCACCATGCCCTCGGCCACCACGTTGACGCAGGCCGGCACCAGGCGGGAGATACCTTCAATCTCCACCACGCAGATGCGGCAGGCGCCGATCTCGTTGAGGTCCTTGAGATAGCAGAGCGTTGGAATGTCAATATTGGCCGCGCGTGCCGCTTCCAGAATGCTGGTCCCCTCCGGCACGCAGACGGGTTTGCCGTTAATGATCAAGCTTACCATCGTTCGATCCTCCCTCCCTTGAAGATGCCGTAGCCGAAGTGGTCGCAGCGCAGGCAGCGTCCGCTTTCCGCGCAGGCCTCCTCATGCGTCATGCCGCATTCGATATCTTTAAAATCGCATTTGCGCTGGGCTGCCTCGCGCTCTTTGGTGTTGACGCGCCCGCGTGCGGGACAGACATCCAGATGCGGCGCTGGAATTTCCACATCGGTGCGAATTTCATGGTGGAAGCCGAGCTGTTCATCGATGTTGGCTGCCGCGACCTTGCCCGCTGCAATTGCACGGATGGCGGTAGCAGGGCCGGTCACGCAGTCGCCACCGGCAAAGACGTTTTCCATGTTGTCGATCTGGCTGGAGCTTTCGGCCATAAACGTTCCCCTTTTGATGGGGATACCGGCCTGCTCAAAGCCCGCGATCTCCACGCCCTGCCCAATGGCCACGACGATGATATCTGCCGGGATGCGCACTTCGGGAAGGTCTGCCGCGTCCGGGCGAGGCCGTCCGGACTTGTCGGCAAGGCCGATGATCTGCGGCTGCACCCAGAGGGCGGCGGCCTCGCCTGCTTCGTTTTCCTCAATGCGCACCGGCGCAGAAAGCTCGCGGATCTCCGCACCCTCGGCAATTGCGCCCTGCACCTCGTCGGGAAGCGCGGACATATCCGCAATTCTGCGGCGATAGACGCAGGTGACGCTCGAAGCACCCAGACGGACGGAGCTTCTTGTCACATCCATTGCGACGTTGCCGCCGCCGATGACCACAACGCGCTTGCCG
>UQJA01000068.1 GCA_900541285.1 uncultured Collinsella sp. | reverse complement strand
GCGGATAAAACAAAAAAAAACCCGCCCGCAAAGAAGCCTGCCGCAAAAAAGACGACCACCAAGAAGGCCGCCGACAAGTAACCGAGCACATATAGACGCGGCGGGGCCGGGCGCGCAAATGCAAATGCGCGCCCGGCCCCACTTCTAAGTTGCGGTGAAATAGGGACTGTTTTTGCTGGCAAAAGGCCTAATTAATCCCTATTTCACCGCAAGTTTTGATCAGTTGTTGGGATTACTTCACCTCGACAGGCTTGGCGCCGGGATAGCGCTCCTCAAAGTCTAGGCGGTACTTATTGTCATTGGTGCCCGCCACGTTGTCGCGTGACAGCGGCGCCACGATCTCATTCTTGTGGTCCGCAGGCTTGGCGTATTTCAGGCTGATCTCCCAGGCATCACAGATTGCGTCAATGCGGTGATCCAGGTCGTCGTACAGGGCGATGATGTCCTTCCAGGAGCTGTAGTTCTTGGAGCTCGTCGGGACGTCTAGGTCCTCGACGATATCGTAATACTGCTCGATGGTGTCCTCCGTGCGCTCGGCGACGTCGGCGAGATTTTGACGTGTGGTTCGATTCTCTTCCAGATAGCTGCCGTTGAAGTTCTGCGCGCAGCCACGGACGTAGTTGTCGAGGTCTTCGAGCAAGTCGTAGTATTCGCTCAGTCGGCGGTAGAGGTTCTGCTCGGAGAGCGTTGCTTCGCTGCCATCCTCGTCGTCATCGTCATCGTCATCATCGTCGTACAGGCTGTTGGGATCGCCGAGAGGCTTTAGGTCATCGTCGTCGACGTCATGGTGCAGCTTAGCAACCTCGGCAGTCGTCTGCGTGGCGGCGTTGTCGAAAGGCTTGATCACAAAGAAAACGACCAGGGCGATGATGATCGCCATCAGCACAACGATAACGGCGATAAGCGGCCCGGTGCCGCTCTTTTTGGGAGCGGGGGTCTGTGGCGAAGTGGGCGCGTATGCGGGAGCCGGCTGCTGTTGGGGCGAGCCGCTCGCGACGGGTATGCGCTGCGTGGTCCCGACGGCCGCGGGGCTTGCGGCGGGGTCGGGTCGATAGGCGAGGGGGTTGTCCGCCTTGACTTGCGGCGTATCAAGGGAGCCGGTCTGCTCAAAAGCGGGCTGGCTATCGCTCGCGGTTGTTTGCTCAACAGGTGCACCGCACGAGGTGCAGAACTTGGCATTATCTGCAAGAAGCTTGCCGCACGAGGCGCAATACCGAGACATTGCCACTCCTTTCGCCACATTTCAATGCAATACGACGATTATACCCAGCACCCCAAATTCCCCTTCATAAGTTGCGGTGAAATAGGGACTGTTTGGCGGTCTCAGAGCTTCAATCAGTCCCTATTTCACCGCAACTTCGGAAAGGCACCTTTAGCCATTGGGGACGCACCAAGCACTGGGGTATCATGGCTTGGTTGATATATCTGCATTTACGCGCCTTGTAGGAAGGGGCTGCGCCCATGGCTTTTGAGCCCGCTCAACATAGCTTTATCACGCTCGAGGGTGTCGATGGCGCCGGTAAATCTACGCAGGCGCGCCTGCTTGCCCGTGCGCTCGACCTTGCCGGCTACCAGGTTGTGACCCTGCGCGAGCCGGGCGGTACCGCCATCAGCGAAAAGATCCGTGCTCTGCTGCTCGACCCCGCCAATACGGCGATGGGCGACACCTGCGAGTTGTTGCTCTACGAGGCCGCGCGCGCCCAGTTGGTGCACGAGGTCATCGCGCCTGCCCTTGCTGCCGGCAAGGTGGTCCTGTGCGACCGCTTCTACGATTCCACAACTTGCTATCAGGCGTTTGCCGATGGCCTCGATCGCCAGATAGTACGCGATGCCAACAACCTGGCCGTCGCGGGGACGCACCCGGCGCTCACGCTCGTCTATCACATCACGCCCGAGCAGGCGGCGCTGCGCATGGCAGCCCGTGGCGCGGCAGATCGCATGGAGGCTAAGGGCATGGCCTTCCAAGAGCGTGTCTACCAGGGATTTTGCGCCATCGCCGCCGAGGAACCAAACCGCGTAAAGCTCATCGACGCGACCGCGTCCATCGAGGACGTCTTCGCGCGGACGGTCGAGCAGGTTCGCGTCTACGGCCTCGACATTTCCCAGGACGCCGTCACCGCCGCGCTTGCCCAGGAGGCCGAGTAACATGGCCCCCACTCAGACAAGCCTGCTGGCCAAGCTTGACACCCAAGAGCGCGTGCGCGACTTTTTGACCAATGCCGTCGCCAGCGGTCGCGCATCGCACGCCTACCTGTTTTTGGGCGCGCCCGGCGCGGGCAAGCTCGACGCCGCGTGGGCGCTCGCCCAAGCCTTCCTGTGCGAGCAGGATGGCTGCGGCTCATGCGATAGCTGCGTGCGCGTCGCCCGCCATACGCACCCCGACGTGCACTATTACACGCCCGAGAGCGCCACGGGCTACCTCATCGCCCAGACGCGCGAGCTACTCGACGACGTACCCCTGGCGCCCATCCGCGCCAAGGCCAAGGTCTACATCATTGACCGTGCCGAGCAGCTGCGCGCCAACACCGCCAACGCACTGCTCAAAACACTCGAGGAGCCGCCCGAGGGCGTTATGTTTATCTTGTTGGGCACCTCGGCAGACGTGATGTTGCCCACCATCGTGAGCCGCTGCCAGTGCGTGCCGTTTCGGCTGGTATCGCCCGCCGTCGCCGCGCAGGCCGTGAGCCGCGCCACCGGTCAGGACCCCGCGCGTTGCCGCATGGCCGTCGCCGTGGCGGGAAGCCCCACGCGTGGCATCGAGTTCCTCAAGAGCGCCGAGCGCCAGGACGCCCGCCGTCAGATGGTTCGCGCCATCGATTCGCTCATCGCCGCCGACGAGGCCGACGTGCTCAGCCGTGCCAAGTCACTCATCGTCGCCGTTAAGGCGCCGCTCGCCGAGGTCAAGTCCACGCAGGAAAAGGTGCTCGAGCAAAACGCCGACTACCTGTCGCGTGGAGCATTGAAGCAGCTTGAGGACCGCAACAAGCGCGAACTCAACGCGCGCGAGCGTTCGGGTATTATGGAAGCGCTGGCGAGCGCGCGGACGCTCATGCGCGACGTGCTGCTGACGCTTCAGGACGAGGCGGCAGACGTTGTGAACGAGGACGTGCGCGACACGATCGGGCGGCTTGCCGCCGCGACGAATGTTGCGGGTGCCACGCGGGCGCTCGAGGCGGTCGCAACCGCCGAGCGCAACATCGCCAGAAACGTTACTCCTCAGCTGGCCATCGAGGTCATGCTGTTCGATATCAGGAAGGCACTGAAATGCCGTTAGTCGTACCCGTTAAGTTTACCTACGCCTCGCGCGACCTGTGGTTCGATCCGCAGGATCTGGATATCCTCGAGGCCGATTATGCCATTTGCTCCACCGAGCGCGGAACCGAGATTGGCTTGGTCACGGCCGATCCCTTTGAGGTGCCGCAAGACGAGATCGGTCAGCCGCTCAAGCCCGTGCTGCGCGTGGCGAGCGACATCGACCTCCAGCTTGCCGACGACCTGGCCATCCAGGGCGACGAGGCCATGGTCGACTTCCGCCGCCTGGTCAAGGAGCTCGACCTCGAGATGAAGCCGGTGGGCGTCGAGTACCTGTTTGGCGGCGAGAAGGCCGTGTTCTACTTTGCGGCCGAGGAGCGCGTCGATTTTCGCCAGCTCGTCAAGGATCTGTCCTCGACGCTGCACATTCGCGTCGACATGCGCCAGATCGGCGTGCGCGACGAGACCCGCCTGGTGGGCGGCTATGCCCAGTGCGGACAGGAACTCTGCTGCACGCGCTTTGGCGGACAGTTTGAGCCCGTCTCGATTCGCATGGCAAAAGAGCAAGACCTGCCGCTCAATTCCTCCAAGATCAGCGGCGTGTGCGGTCGTCTGATGTGCTGCCTGCGCTACGAGTTCGAGGCCTACAAGGACTTTAAGAGCCGTGCGCCCAAAAAGAAGACGCTCATCGATACGCCGCTTGGCAAGGCGCGTATCCAGGAGTATGACACGCCGCGTGAGCAGCTGGTGCTGCGCCTGGAGAACGGCAAAGTCTTTAAGGTCAACCTAGCCGATATGACGTGCTCGGAGGGCTGCAAAAAGAAGGCCGCCGAGCAGGGCTGCAACTGCCGCCCCGACTGCGTGACGCGCGACGTGCTCGAGCGCATCGAGTCGCCCGAGATGCGCCTGGCGCTCATGGAGCTCGATCGCGAAAACGGCGTCGATGTGGGCGATGGCCTGTCGAGTGCCGACCGTCTGGCCGGCACGTCGATGCCCAAGCGCCGTCGTCGCGATGCTGAATCCGATGCTCGCGCCGGTCAGGGTCAGGGCGAGGGCCGTGGCCGCGGAAAAGGCCGCGGTAAGGCCGAGACACCCGAGGCCGAGGGGGCGGCCGATGGCCGTCGCCGTCGCAAGCGCGCGGGCTCGGGCGATGCTACCGAGGTTGCAGCCGCGGGCAAGAACGCCTCTCGCGAGCGCGAGGTTCAGCAGCCCCAGCAGCAGAATCGCGGCGGCGGCATGAACCCCACACGTCGCCGCCGCCGTCATCTGTCGAGCGAGGAGCGCGAGGACGCCTTCCGCGCCGCAGCTGCTCGCGAGGCCGGTGCCGGCCCCAAGGGTGGTTCGGGTTCCGATGCGCCTGCCGACAAGGGCGGCAAGTCACGTGGCGAGGAGGAGCGCGCGCCGCGTCCGCGCCGTCGCCATTCCTCGGGCGCGCAACAGAAGCCCTCAGTGCCCTCCGTGGCCGATCAGGTCTCGGATGGCGAGGTCAAGGTCACGCGCCGTCGTCCCGGAGATGGCGGGGGAGCGGCTGCCAAGGCTTCGCATGGCGCCGCTCGCGACGAACGCGAGCCGCGCGGTGGCGAGGGCTCGGCCGACCAGGGTCAAAAGCGCCGTCGCCGTCGCCGTTCCCGCAAGCCGCGCCAGGATGGTGGCGAAGGCTCGACCCCGTCTTCGTCCGCACCACAACCGCCTGCCGGCGAATAACGCCCGCGAGCGGATTTAGCCCGCCTTGCCCCGAGCGCATCGGGGTATCATAGCGCCGAATCAACAACCCTCCCTGCGACCGAACGTAGGGAGGGTTGTGTCTTGAAGAGCCATCTGAACATATTGAGCCGTCTGCAGAGTGCCGGTGCCCTACCGTTTGCGGACGAATTGCTACCGTTTGCCGAGCGCGCGACGTACGAGGCACTCGAGGCATTGTCGCCAACACGATGTGCCGGCTGCGAGCGCGCCGGTACGCTTATTTGCCAAGACTGCCTGACTGCGCTCACGCTCATCGACCCACGTCATAGCTGCACCCGATGCGGCGCCCCGTTTGGGGATTTGCTGTGCACTGAGTGTTCGGTCGAGGGCACGTCCTCGACAATGGCGGAGGCGCTCGACCGCTGCCTGGCGTGCGCCGTCTATGCGCATCCGCTGTCGCGCATCATTAAAGCGTACAAGGATGCGGGCGAGCGACGTCTGGCTCCGTATCTGGCGGAGCTGCTCTACGACACCGCCCTGCATGCCCAGGTCGTAGCGCCCGATCGCTATGGAGGTGTGCTGTCCGGTGCGGATGCGGTGGTGTTTGTGCCTGCGACGGCGGCAGCGTTTCGGCGGCGTGGTTTTGATCATATGGAGGCTATTGCGCGCCCATTTTGCGAGCTGTCGGGTGTTCCCCTGCTCGATGCTCTCGTCAAGTACGGGCATGGCGACCAGCGCGAACTCGGTCGTGAGGAGCGCCGCGAGCGTGCCCAAGGCATGTACGAGACGGTTGAGGACGTGCACGGCCGCCGCCTGCTGCTTATCGATGACGTTATCACCACGGGCGCGACGATGGCCGCGGCTTCGGCGGAACTCAAGCGCGCCGGTGCTGCGGCAGTCGATGGCCTCGCTATCGCACGCGTTTGGTAGGGGTGATTTTGTGGCAGTGAAGATGGCGCGGTGTGACGAGCCGACAGACGAACAGCTAGCGGCTTCCGTAATCCTAACAGGCGCCTCGGCGCTACGCATGATGCGCGCCGAGCGCCGACAAATGGGTTACATAAGCTGGAGGGACCTCGATCCCGATGAAGAGCGCCGTGTGCTGCGCACGTCGTCGCCCTCGACCGAGGACATCTATCTTCCCGACTTGGTGCGGATTGGGGCCGCAAGCGGCGAGGTGCAAGAAGGTCTTTGCTTGCTGGTGGGATCTGCGGCGCAGCGCCGCCGCATGCCTGGCGTGGGCTGGTCCGTATGCTCCGGGTTGCCCGCCGGCTCGATTCTAGAGGTAGAACCGGGGGTGTACAGTCTATCTCCCGAGGCCCTTTGTGTTGCCATCGCCCGCGAGGTCGGCTGCATCCAGGCGTTTGCCCTGGCCCAGGAACTATGCTCTAAGATTTCACTGAGCGACCGCGGGAAGTATCTGCCTCCCTACACCTCGCCTGTTACGAATAAACTTGCAAAGGACAAGGACCAGCCAGCAGATGTGGGCTACTTTGAGGTTGAGCCGGTGCTAACGCCCGATCGTCTGGCAGATTACCTCGCGGTATGCAAGGGGAACGCAGCCAAGCAGCTGCAGCGTCTGTGTCCCTATCTTTCGGAAAACCTACGCTCACCCATGGAGTGCATCATGCTCGCCCTGTTTTCGCTTCCGTTTTCCTATGGCGGATTTGCCTGTGGTCCCTTTAAGACCGACTACAAGATTGAGTTCGATGACCGCGCGCAGGCAATCTCGGGGATGCCGCATGCAGTTTGCGATGCGTATCAGGAAGCAGCCCGGTTTGACCTGGAATACAACGGTGAGCTGGGCCATTCCTCTCGGAGGGGACGTATCCATGATGAAAAGCGCAACACGGGCTTGATTACTATGGGAATCGAGGTCGCGACGGTCAACAACGAAATGCTCTGTGACATGGAAGCGATGGAAGCACTCGCATGGCGCATCTACCAACGCATGGGCAAGCGCTATCAGAATCGCGTAGAGGCTCGTCGAAAGAAGCAGGATGCGCTGCTGAACACGCTTCGAGCGTGCTTTGGGCTCAAGCCAGCGTAAAACTATGGCTTTATAGGGGGTCTGTTTATATGCTCTGTGCAAAAAACGGCAAATATGAGTACTGTTACTAGATTAGTGACAGCAAAAACAAAGAAACTTGGGCCGAAAATCTGGATTCAGCGAAGAGATAATAAACGAATGTGGAATATCTTGGCGCCAAGCAGGCTGTGCGGAACTCAAAAAGGGCTCGTGAGGCGGTAATACGCTGCTACTAAATTGGTAACAGTGCTCATATTTGCCGTTTTTTGCACACGGCACCCTGAGACGGGTGCCCCGGAGCTCCCCGTGGGGGAGCTCCGGGCTTCATGGGGGCACGAATAGCCCGCTCCGACCTGCGAAATCTGTACTCGCGATGCGAATGACGTCCCTAACCTTAAACTTTAGCTTGAACTTAGCTATAATGCGCTACGTTCCTGCCAGGCTGTGGTTGCGGACGGACGAAATGCCCGTCCTAGTCCAAGACAGACGCGGTCAAAGGGATCCACGTAAGCGACCGCGTGCGCGCGGCGCGATCATGGCGCGTCCTAGATGTAAGCCGCACCGTCCGTTCTACTTTCTTTGGGGCAATACCGCCTCGCGGGCGAGCGGGCCAGTCGTGAAGGTGGCTACGGCCTCCCGAGCAAACACCCCGGTGCGCAAGTGTGGGGTCAAATACCAGGTCAGCTGGTGGGAACACCCGTTATTCCGCGCAACGCACGGATTGTATACGACACAGAAGGCAGGGTAGTGGACATGGTGAGGGGCAGCTTGATGCACGCGGCTCGGTTAAGCGCTGGGACCGCGGCGGTCATTGCCGTATTGGGCTTGAGCGGATGCGCGTTCAATCCGCTGTCCACGTTCACGACACCCACGATTGACCAGATCGAGCGCGAGACCGTTACCCCTACGGTGTCGGACGATGCCCTGGTCACTCCCGGTACCCTGACGGTTGCCCTCGATACCTCCGATGCCCCGCAGGCCATGCAGGGCGCCGATGGCAACCTCACGGGCTACGCGGTCGACGCTGCCCGCGCCCTTGCAAGTCGCATGGGCCTCAAGGTTGCCTTCGTCGATGCGTCTTCTGCCGATTCCGCGCTTGGCGACAAAAAGGCCGACATCTTCATTGGCGACATCAACTCCACGGATGGTGATGTCAGCACGCTTGGTACTTGCCTGTACGACGCTGCGGCAGTGTTCGGAAAGACGAGCGACGGCGAGTCGCTGAGCGTTTCCACCGAAACGCTTAACACCGCTACCCTGGGCGTTCAGACCTCCTCGGCCTCGCAGGAAGCGCTCGCCAAGCAGAGCATCACGGCCAATCAAAAGACCTTCTCCAACATCAACGAGTGCTTTGAGGCGCTCGAGTCCGGCGAGATCGACTACGTGATTTGCGACTCCACGGCCGGCGGCTACCTTGCGCGCCTGATGAGCCAGATCTCTTACGTCGGCGCGCTCGAGACACCCTCGACGCTCGGTGTCGCGGGCCTCGCGGCCAACGATGAGCTATGCCGTGCCGTGAGCGATGCCCTCGACGGTATCACGGTCGATGGCACGCTCGAGGCGGTCCACTCCGTCTGGTACGGCACGATGCCCTATGATCTCACCACCAAGACGGTCTCGGGCGCCGACGTGCAGTCGACCGAGACCGGATCCAGCGAGTCCGCATCCTCCGATTCGAACAGCGAGGGTACAACCTCCGAGGATAAATCGTCCAGCCAGGAGGGCACTATCACCGACGACGACATTAACAAGCTCAATAGCTAGTTATTGCTAGGGGTGGCGTCTCCTATGCGCTAGGAGAGACGCCTCTTCACGGTTTCAACACGCATTGCCGGGCTTTCCCAACAGGGGAGCCCGGCTTTTTCGTTTCCATAAAACCAGCAGGTCAAAGACATTTTTTAGGTGCAAAACCAAAGTCGCCGTCGCCCTCCCATAGCGCACTTTGCCACAGAAAAGTGCGAGACTTCGGTATGCGGTATCAAGCAATCGTTATTCGGGTCTTTGGGAATCCGCGTGATTAAATGCACGGCAATGGGTACATAGCCAGTACAGTAAGTCCCCGAGGCAGATTGGAGCCACGTATGGATATCAAGGTTTCTGGACGCAAGACGACGGTAACCGATGCTCTGCGTGCGCATGTGGATGAGAAGATCGGCGAAGCGCTCAAGGTTTTCGATATCGAGCCCATGACGGTCGACGTCGTACTTCGTTATGAGAAGAACCCCTCGAACCCCAACCCAGCAATCGTCGAGGTTACGGTTCGTGCCCGCGGTTCGGTGATTCGCGTTGCCGAGCACGGTGCAGATATGTACGCCGCCATCGACCTCTCCGCCGATAAGGTCACCCGCCAGCTGCGCAAGTTCAAGACCAAGGTCGTGGACAACCGCCAGGGCGGTGCTAGCGCGGCGGATGTCGCACCGGTCGAGCGCGTCGAGGATCTGGCCGACCTGCTGCTGCCCGAGGAGGAGGACGACCTGCTCGTCCGCGAGAAGGTCATCGATGTCACCCCGATGACTGAGGAGCAGGCGCTGGTGCAGACAGATCTGCTGGGCCACGACTTCTACGTGTTCGAGAACGCGACGACTGGCCTCATCAATGTGGTGTATCACCGTAAGAATGGTGGATATGGCATCATCAAGCCCCGCATCGAAACACTTGACGAGTAAAATACGTTAACTTGCATGAGTTAACGGCCGGCGGCCATCCCATGCGGGTGGCCGCCTTTTTACGTAAGGAGTCGCTTTGATGGACAAGGCCGCATCCGCCGGTCATTCGGACCGTTGCCGCATCGTCGTCGATACCTGCTGCGACTTTAGCCCCGAGGTCGCCGCGAACCTTGATGTCGATATCCTGGGTTTCCCCTTCATTATCGATGGCGAGGAGTGCACGGACGACATCTGGTCGAGCATGAGCCCCAAGGAGTTCTACGACCGCATGCGCGCTGGTGCTCGCGTGTCTACCTCCGCCGTGTCACTCGGTCGCTATATCGAGTTCTTTACCGAGTGCGCCAAAGAGGGCACGCCCACGGTCTACCTGTGCTTTACCTCGGCGCTGTCGTCGAGCTACAACTCCGCGTGCCAGGCGGCGGACGCCGTGCGCGCCGAGTATCCCGATTTTGAGCTGTACGTGGTCGACAACGCTCTACCCTGCGCGACCGGCGCGCTCTTGGCGCTCGAGGCCGTGCGCCAGCGCTCGGCGGGACTGACCGCCAAGCAGCTGGTCGATTGGGCAAACGAGGCAAAGACCTACGTCCACGGCTACTTTACGCTCGAGAGCTTCGACGCACTGGCTGCCGGTGGCCGCATTCCGCCCGCGGCGGCACAGCTCACGGCAAAGCTCGATGTCAAGCCCGAGCTCTCCTACGACCTTGCCGGCTCGCTGTCGCTGATTGGCGTCAACCGCGGCCGCAAGAAGGCGCTCAAGTCCATCCTCAAGTCGTTCCGCGAGAACTACGTGCCCGACCGCACTATGCCCATCGCCATCATGACGGCCGATGCCGAGAAGGACGGCGTGGCACGTCTGGCACAGAAAGGGGATAAGCGTATCACTCCCGTGGGTAAGGTGATCCGCAAATGCC
>UQJA01000067.1 GCA_900541285.1 uncultured Collinsella sp. | reverse complement strand
GCAGCAGCGGCGGCAGCGGCCTTCTCGGCTGCGGCCTTGCGCGCCTTGGCCTCGGCGGCGGCGCGGACCTTCATGGCCTTCTCGCGCGCGGCCTTCACCTCGGGCGTGATAACACTCATGGGCTCGGCGGTCGAGACCTGGTAGAAAAAGCCGTTAAAGTCGACCTGCATGTCGGTGACGGCAAGACCAAACAGGTCGTGCGCCTCGTTCTCAAACGGGAACACCGCCGGATAGTACGAGCTGATGGACGGAATCTCCTGGTACTGATCAATTCCCTCAACCACCAGGTTGTCGATCGCATAGCTGCCGTCCCGCGCGATCTGCTCTTGCGCAGCGCGGACGTTGATAAACGTATAGACCAGGCGATACGATCCGTCGTCCACACAGCGCTCGGCGTGCATCTGCACAAAGCGCGCGCCGGCGCCCTTGAGCGCCTGCACATGCGGCAGGAGCTCGTCGATCCCGACAGTGGTATAGATAGCCTTTTGCATTACTCGGCCTCCTTTTCAGCGGTGGGCGCGGCAGGCTTCCTGGCAGGTGCGTCGCCAGCGGCGGGCTTCCCGGCAGGTGCGTCATCGGCACCGTCAGCCCCGGCCCCCGCTGCCACAAACCCGTCCTCGCCCAGCTCAACGCCACCGTCCCAGGTAGCGGCACCGCCCACAGTGAGCGGGTCGCCACCGGCGCGCATCACGGCCTCCTTCTGGTCCAGGATGCCGCACGCCTCCACGATGGCATCGATCACGGTCTCGGGGCGAATGGCGCATCCGGGCGCGTACACGTCCACGGGGATCGCGCGGTCCACGCCGCCGATCACGTTATAGGCATCGCGGAACACGCCGCCCGAACACGCGCAGATGCCGCAGGCCACCACGCACTTGGGCTCGAGCATCTGGTTGTAGATCTGGCGCACGACGGGCAGGTTCTGGGCATTGACCGAACCCGTCACCAAAAAGATATCCGCATGCTTGGGGTTGCCGGTGTTGACCACGCCAAAGCGCTCCGCATCGAACAGCGGCGTGAGCGAGGCCAGCACCTCGATATCGCATCCGTTGCAGCTCGAACCGTCGTAATGAATAACCCACGGCGAGCGCGACATTTTATGATCCATGAATGCCGCCTCCTAAATAAATACGTCGACGAGGATGGGCATAAGGTTGAGCAGGCCAAACACCAGCGCCACGCCCCATCCGAGCCTAAAGCAGCTGCGCCAGGTGCTGCGTGCGAAGGTGTTGTCGATCAGCACCTCGACAAAATACGTCGCGGCCATCACGACCAGGGCGACCACCCAGCTCACCGGGTTGTCCCAGACGAAGAACATGCCCACCCACATCAAAAACAGCACGGTCTCGCACCAGTGCATAAGGGTCATCTTGGCCAGCGTGCCGCCGCTCATCTCGGTGGCGACGCCCTGGACAATCTCCTGATGCGCGTGATGCGAGTACGAAAGGTCAAACGGCGACTTGCGCAGCTTGATGGTAAGCACCGCGAGCAGCGCGAGGAAAATGGGCGCGCTGTACACGATGATGGGGGCCGACTGCCCCGTCACGGCGATGGAATCAAAGCTGTCGGTGGCAAGGTACAGGCCCACGCTCATCAGCAGAACGGCGGGCTCGTAACTCATGACCTGCAGTAGCTCGCGGTCGGCGCCGACCTGGGCAAACGGGCTTTGCGTCGAGGCGGACGCCAGCACCACAAAGATCGCGGCGAGTGTCACCATAAAAGCGCACAGCAACGTATTGGAGCCCGACACAAAGATGCCGCCGCCCACCACGGTAAAGATGAGCGCGCACGCCATGTAGGTATCGTCCATGGTGTTCACGCTGGCGGGGGCCTTGCGCAGGAGCTTGGCAACGTCGTAGAAGGGCTGCAGCAGGCGCGGACCCACGCGGCCCTGCATGCGGGCCGAAAGTTTGCGGTCAACGCCGTCGATCAAGCCGCCCGCAAGCGGCGCCAGCAAGGCAAACACCACGGTGCCAATAAAAATGCCCACGACGCCCGAGCCTTCGAAATACTTACCGCGCAGCACCGAGGGCGCGCTCATGGCAAGCCGCTCGGGCCCAATCCACGCGCAACACAGCAGCGCAAACAAGATAATACTGCAGCACACGACGCTACCCACGGGGCCAATACGCTTCTCGCCAAGGGCGTCCTCCGAGTACCAATTGCGCTTTTCGGCCTTCACCTCGTGTCCCATCGAGCCGCGGAAATGGCGATATTTGTCGGTTCCCACACCCGAAAGGTACACGTTGACGTGCGGCTTATTGCTCACGCGGAACGACGTCAGCAGCACCACGGCGATAAACGCCACGATAACCACCATCAGATACATGGCGTCCTTGCCAATAACGTACGGCACGCGGCCAAACACCATGGCGAGGTAGGGTGACACCAGACCGCTCGAGATAACCGGGAACGCCACGCAGCACAGAATCAGCAGCGCGGCGATGGTGTTGAGCGCCATCCATTCGGTCTTATGGACATTGACCTCAACGTTTTGAGCCGTGGGGTCGACGCCCGAAAGTTTGGCAAGCCACTTGCCCCAGAAGAAGAACGTCGCGGCCGAACCAAAGGCAAGCACCATGATCATGAGCACGTTGCCGGTCTGCGCGAACGCCACCAGGGCGCCCCACTTGGACACGAGCATGCCAAACGGCGCCACAAACATGCCCATGATGCCCAGCATCATCAGGCGCGTCAGGTGCGGCATGCGGCTGAACATGCCGTCCATGTCCTCGATATTGCGGCTGCCGATATGATGCTCGGCCGTGCCCACGCACAGGAACAGCAGCGACTTGGCCACCGTGTGGAACAGGATTAGGAAGATGGCCGCCCATACGGCCTCGGGCGCGCCGACACCCAAGCAGGCACTGATGAGGCCCAGGTTGGAGATGGTAGAGTATGCGAGCACGCGCTTGGCGTTGCTCTGCGAGATGGCCATGAGGGCAGCGAGCAAAAACGTGATGGCACCCACACTTGTGACCATAAAGCCGGTCACGGGATAGATGGCATAGAGCGGGCTCAGCTTGACCATCAGGAACACGCCGGCTTTGACCATGGTTGACGAGTGCAGCAGGGCGCTCGTGGGCGTGGGGGCAACCATGGCGCCGAGCAGCCAAGTGTGGAACGGCATCTGTGCGGCCTTGGTGAGTGCGGCGAGCGACAGCAGGATGACCGGCATCACAAGCAGCGCGGACTGCGCGGTTCCGGCGCCGGAAAGCTCGATCATGCCCGAGATGGTCAGCGGCATGCCGTTAACGTGCAGGTACATGAGTCCGGCCAAAAACGCGATGCCGCCCAGCATGTTGAGAATGATCTGGGTGAAGGCGTTTTTGATGGCCTCGGGCGTGCGCGTGTAGCCAATCATGAGGAACGAGCACACGGTGGTGATTTCCCAACCGCAGAACAGCCACTCCAGGTTGTCGCTCGTCACGATGACGAACATGGCCGAGAGGAACAGGAACATGAGCGCCAGGAACTGCGGTCGTCGGTCGGGCGCGATCTGCCCGTGCAGCGCGGCCTCGTGCTCGTCATGGGCCTGGAAGTCCTTCATGTAGCCCAGGGCATACACGCAGATTAGGCTGCCGACAATGCCGACGGCGAGCACCATGATCACGCTCATGTAGTCCAGGTAGAGCGGCGTCGCCGTGACGGCTTCGGCCGCGGGCAGCGTCATGGCTGCAAAGGCGAGCGAGCCCACCAGCTGGACTATGCCGAACACCGTGGTGAGCGCGTTCCTATATTTGTACGCGTTGTACAGGATGACGGCGCACAGGATGACGTCGATGGCGGAGCTGATGATCGAGAGCATATGCGAGGTGCCGGGGGCAACCTCAAAGCTCTGCGGACCCGTGCCAAAAAACATGACGGCGACTACAACTGTCACCGCCATAATAATGCCGGAACCTATGAGCCCCACCGCATCGCGGGCGCGGTCACCGCGCGCGAGCAGCATGCCCAGCGCCGGTACCAGCGGAAACAGGGTAAGGAAATACAGTAGCGTCATACCATCACTCCCCCATGCAAAAACGCTGCAATTGTTTAACGTTATAGCTCAATTGAGGAGCAGCGGCGGCAGGTTTTCGGTCAACTGGGGAGTTTTAGGCGTACGGGGCAAGGGCGCGTCCGCTTTGGAGCAGAGGGGCGGCAAGAAAAATGCGCCCCTGTGGGCGCACCATCCCGTTCGCTATTCCGCCTTTTTAACGCGCGGCTTGCGACCGCGCGGCTTATCGATAAGCGCGTCGGCGCCGCCATCGCGATACTGACGACACCAAGCCTTGACCGAAGACTCGCTGGGAATCTTGTGCTTGATCATGGCCTCGCGAACCGTCAAGCCGTTTTCCAAGCGGTCCTTGACCACGGCGAGCTTAACTTCGTATGAATAGGTGTGATGATGCGAACCGGCGTTGAGAACGGCGTCGGCACCGCCCACGGCATACGCGCGAGCCCACTGACGAGCCGTGGCCTGGGGAATGCCAAGCTCCGCAGCGAGGGCGCGATGACCGACCCCCTCTTGGAGGACCTCGACGGCGCGCTGCCTGACCTCGGGCGCATGCGTGCGAGTCCTAGTTGCTTCCGACATACCTGCCACTTCTTAGCCTTAACCGTTAATCTGCTTTCTTACGTGCAAGTTAGATAGTAGCATTTTACTGTTTGCTCAAAGCAGTTAATTAAAATAGACGCGGCGTTATCTGGGCATTTGGCACCAAATTACGACATTTCTTTATCGATTATTTACGCTGGTAGCTGACTCGCAGCTAATCGTCATTCGCTTGTCGGCAAAATTGGCATCTCTTTATATCCTTTGGTATAGAGGATATAGTTATTAACCCCTCCCCCAATAATTTTGAGTGATCTGCGAGGCAGTAGACGTCCTCACTCCTCATGATTACCGCGCATTGCCATCCACCGGAGCAAAACAAAAAGGGCGGGACCCGCTGCGCTTGCAGGCCCCGCACCGGTTGACACCCGACGGGACACAGCCGGGCGAGACGGATCCGTGCTACCGCCCCGCCTGGCCGCGATGTTCAACTACAGCTCGTTTGCCGCGTGATATGCCGTACGAATGGCGCTCGCAATATCGGCGGTGCGCTCGCCCGAGCAGTCGCCCACGCAGGTCACGGGCACCGTCACGCCATCCAGGTCAAACGCGTTGGCTTTGGAGCCCACGGCCATCACCACGTAATCGCAAGCGATCTTCACCGGCTCCTCGGCGCCGTCCTCGGTGGTGCGAATGGCCTCCACGCCCTCGTCGGTAATGGCGGTCAGGCGGGTCTTCACGTGCTGTTCCACGTTGTGCTCTGCAAAGTCGCTCATAATCAGCGGCAGAATGGTCTCGGACTCGCCTGCGGCAATCTTGTCGAGCATCTCGATAATCGCCACCTCGCAACCGTGCTGCAGCAGGTACTCGGCAGTCTCGGTGCCCACCAGGCCACCGCCAATGACGGCGACGCGGCCCGTAAGCTCCACCTTGCCGGCCAGTACGTCCCAGCTCGAGACGACCTTGTCCGAATCGGCACCCGGAACGGGGATGACCACGTCGTGCGCGCCTACGGCCACAATCGCGGCGTCGGCGGCGTTGAGGTCCTCTGCCGTAGCGACGTGGCTGAGCTCAACCTTCACGCCCAGGCCAGGCAGAATCTTCTCGTAGTACTCGACCGAGCGCATGATCTCGTCCTTGCGCGGAGGCGCAGCCGCCAGCACAATCTGGCCGCCCAAGTGATCGCTCGCCTCGTAGATGGTCACGTCGTAGCCGCGCTTGGCCGCCACGCGTGCGGCCTCCAGGCCGGCGATGCCGCCGCCCACCACGGCGATCTTCTTGTCGCCCTCGCCCGGCTTAATGGCGATGGTCGCCTCGTCGCCGTTCTCCGCGTTGAGCACGCACGAAATGTACTTGCGGTTTTGAATCGCGTCGACACAGCCCTTGTTGCAGTTGAGGCACTCGCGGATGGGCTCACCCGTGGCGGCCTTCAGCGCAATGTCGGGGTCGCACATGAGCGAGCGGCCATAGGCGATGATGTCGGCGGCGCCGTCTTCCAGAATCTTCTCGCCGGCCTCGACCGAGACAACACGGCCGACGGTTGCCACCGGCACGGAGACCAGGGCCTTGACGCGCTCGGCCACGGACAGCGTCCAGTTGTAGGGCATGGCACCCATGGGCGGAATGGTGTCGCCCATGTTGCCGGTGTGGTTTGCCTGTGCGACCTGGATCATGTCGATGCCCGCGCCCTCAAGCAGCTTGGCAAACTCGCAGGCCTCGTCGGGCTGCAGGCCGCCCTTGCCGCGCGGCGTGCCGTCGGGGTTCTCCATAATCACGGGGAGCTTGTACTCCACCATCAGCTGCGGCGCGGCTTCCTTAATGGCAGCGACGACCTCCAGCGCGTAGCGAACGCGGTTCTCGAACGAACCGCCGTACTCGTCGGTGCGCTGGTTGAGGATGGCCGAGCACAGCGAACCCACCAGACGGTCGCCGTGAACCTCGATGGCGTCGATGCCCGCCTGCTGCGCGCGGGCGGCCGAGGCAGCAATGGCCTCCTTGATCTGGGTGAGCTGCTCTACGGTGGCCTCGTTCACAAAGTGTTGCATGTCGTGGTGCAGCTTGGCGTATGCCTGCTTGCGAATCTCGTTGGACTCGGCCATCTTGGCGGCAAAGGTCTCCTCGTCGCCGGCGGCCTTGGCCTCCTGCGCGGCCTTGGCGGCGGCCATGGATCCCATGACCATGCGGCCGACACCGGGCACATCGTACTCGGGGTGGAACAGCTGCAGCGCGACCTTGGCGCCGTGCTTGTGGACGGCGTCGGCCAGGGCCTTAAACGTGGGGATCTGGGCGTCGGTCGCCAGCTTGGGCGTGGGGCTTGCGGTCATGACGGGAGCAACGTCGCCGATGACGATGTAGCTCACGCCGCCACGGGCCAGGCGCTCGTAAAAAGCCAGGCTGCGCTCGCCAATGGAGCCGTCGCGCTCCTCGTAGCCGGTGGTCAACGGCGGGAACATAATGCGATTCTTGAGCTCAAGGGGGCCAACCGTAATGGGCTGGAGCAGCTTGGATGCAGGTGCGGTCATGGACATTCCTCTCTTGTAGGCGCGGCGGCGATGATGCCGCGTAGTTGTCTAGAGGATATGGCATGGGAATACAACAGCGCAACGGAAATCGGCGGACAGCAGGTAGCGGCAGGCGGATGGGGATGGGCGGGGCGGCCCGTCGGTTTATCTCAATCTGTAACAGTTACGCGGCAAAACCGGGTCTTACTGTTACAGATCGAGACATTCCTCTCACCTCATCCTCAACAATCTAGATCTGTAACATCTAGACCCATTTTTGACCCCTACCTGTTACAGATCGAGACAAACGGGACCCGCCCGCTATAAAATCTCAATCTATAACAACAACTCGGCAAAATCCGTCCCTCGTGTTACAGATTTAGACAAACACGACCCAACCCACCGGTATATCTCGATCTGTAACACCTAGCCGCCCAAATCGGGTCTAGATGTTACAGATCGAGATTTTGTTTGAGAGGCCGAGAATTGGACCGAAAACACGGTCCCGAAATAACAAAAAAGCTCGCCGGCTAGGCCGACGAGCTGCAAGTTCTTGGTCGCGGGGGCAGGATTTGAACCTACGACCTCCGGGTTATGAGCCCGGCGAGCTACCAGACTGCTCCACCCCGCAATGTCTGGGCACCTCATGTGCGCAAGAAAGAATATTACGCGAGAGTTCGGTAAACGGCAAGGAAAATCTCGTAGAGCATAATTCCTTCATATTTAAACCCCTCGGCCCCTATCACCGTAAACGAATCGCAGCCGAGCGCCGTCGACGGCACGTATACAATGGTGCGCGTCCTTTTATGCCAACACCGGGAGTAGACATGCTGCTCGCTATCGATATGGGAAATACGCAGACGGCCATGGGCCTGTTTGACGGAGACGAGCTGGTGCAGTCGTGGCGCATGCCCACCGACCGCTCTTATACCGCCGACGAGATCCATGTGCGCCTGATGGGTTTCTTTAAGATGTACGGCCTTTCGCTCGACGCAGTCGACGCGATCGCCTTTGCGGGCGTGGTGCCGCAGCTCTCGCGCGAATGGCACGCCGTGGCCGACCGCATTGCCGCAGACGCCATCGTCATTGGGCCGCAGACGGCCGCGGTGACCAAGCTGCGCGCGGCGCGTCCCCAAGCCGTAGGCGCCGATCGCGTCGCCAACGCCGTCGCTGCCGAGACCTTCTACGGCGCGCCGGCAATCGTGGTGGACTTTGGCACCGCGACCAATATCGACGTCATCGATGAGAACGGCTATTACATTGGCGGAGCGATCGCGCCGGGCATCCGCATTTCGATGGACGCGCTCGCCGCCCGAGCCGCCAAGCTCGCCAGCGTTCCGCTCGAGGCGCCCGAGCACGCCATCGGCCGCGATACCGAGGAGTGCATCAAGGTCGGCGCCGTGATGGGCGCCGCCGCCATGGCCGAGGGCCTGGTCGCGCGCATGAAGCGCGAGCTGGGCCGCGAGGACGCCACCGTTATCGCCACGGGCGGTCTCGCCGGCATCGTCGCCGATTCGACCGATGCCTTCGACGTGGTAGACGGCCAACTCACCATCAAGGGCATCTGCGAAATCTACCGCCGCATGCAGGAGCTGGGATAGAGCAGGGGCTTAAGTCGAGCACGCCCGATGCCACAGTCCCCGCAAATGCTCGCCAAGCCTATTCCTCAAAATCGAAAAATTTTCAGTTTTGAGGAATAGGACCGAGATGCCGCCCTGCAGTCACGCGAAAGCCCTCCCCGGCGCAGGCCGAGGAGGGCTTCGTTGCCATCGTTATCTTCGTGTGCCGTGGCCGACCACTACACGCCGCGAATCCGTACGGCCTCGGGCGGAAACTCTTGCTCGCCGGCATCGGTCTTGATGGTCGCGCGGCCCCAGATGTCCAGACCCGCAAACACACCGACCGCAAGCGGCAAGCCGTTGGGCGACACCGCCGCAACTTGGCGACCCAGCAGCGGCACCATGTCGAAGTACTCGCCCAGCACAGGAGCCAGCGGCCCTGCGGCGCCTTGCGGCGTGTTGGCAACAACCGCCCAGGCGTCCACGCGGGCCAGCACGGCGGCGGCCAACTCCTCGACCAGCGCTTCGTCGGCCACATCTACACCAAGCTCGCTCAACTCCGAACGCTCAATATCCACCGTCACGGCACCGAACATGCCCGCGGCACCGGCACCGCCGTTCACGGCAACACGCGCGAGCGACGTCTCAAACGCAGGCGCACCGCACACGATATCGCTCGGCCACCGGATACCCACCTTGCCGGCAAGGCCCAGGCCCGGCGTCGATGCTGTGCCCACAAGCGCATCCATCATGCCCATCGCGGCCACAAACGGCAGGCCGTGGAAGGCGTGCATATTCACATCCGGACGCACGACCAGCGAAAACGTCAGCGAAGCATCGCCCGCGCTCCACGCGCACCAGCCCGCGGAAACGCTCTCGCGGCCCGCGCTACGCGCCGCGTCGAGCTCGGTGCCGGCGGCAACAGCATTCATCTCGATCATCTACATACGCCCCAATTCGCCCACGATATGGCCCACGCGGTCCTCGGGCTCCTTGACCTCGACACCGTTGTAGCGGAAGAACCGCGCCGGGTCGTGCATCAAGTCCTCGAGCGGCACCAGCACAAAATCGCGCTCGCCGATCAGCGGATGCGGCAGGCGCAGCTTTTTGCCGCCGTGGGTCTCGCCGTCCATCCACAGCAGGTCCAGGTCGATGGTGCGCGGGCCGTTGGCCTTGGCCTTTTTGGAGCGGTCGCGCCCCAGCTCGGCCTCGATCTTCATGAGCTCGTCGAGCAGCACCAACGGCGCCAGCTCGGTCTTGATCTCGATGACAGCGTTGGCAAACGCGTCCTGGCGCGTCTCGTAGGCAGGCTCGCTCTCGTAGATCTTGGAGGAGTTGGACACGCAGGTGAGCGGAATCTCGGCGATCATCTCGCGTGCGGCGCGGATGTTGTCGCAGCGATGTCCCAGGTTGGAGCCCACGGCCACAAACGCGCGGCGCGGCTGCGGCTTGGCAACCGCCCAGTAGCCGTTCAGGAACTGCGCAAAACCCGCGGCGTCGTGCACGCGCACGATGTTGGCACCGGCCTGGATGGCGCCCAGGCACACGCCAAACGTAGCGGCATCGCGCTCGGCGGCCTCGGTCACGCCCGAGACGGCGCCCACAAAGCGCTTGCGCGACACGGCGCACATGAGCGGATAGCCCAGCGACGCCATCTTGGCAGTCTCGCGCTGGATGACGATGTCTTCGTTAGCCGACTTACCAAAGCCCGGACCAGGATCGATGCAGATGCGGTCGCGTGACACGCCGGCATGGATGAGCGTGCGGGCCTGGTCGGACAGAAAGCCCATAACGCGGCGCATGATGGGCGCCGAATCGGGCAGGGTGAAGCGGCGGAGCTGCGAGGTGGGCACGTAGGCTTCCTCGCGGCGGGCGCTGCGGCGCATCATGGCGGCCAGGCGGTCATTGGACTCCGATGCGGCCTCGGTGGCCTCGGGCGCGGGCGCGACGGTCTCGGCGGCAGCAGCCTGCTCGGCGGCCGGCGTCTCCTGCTCGCTTGAAGGCTCGGACGTGGGCTCCGGTTCGCCAAACGGCAACGAGGGCTGCACCACGCCGCCCGGAAGCTTGGCCTCCGGCTTAGGCTCGCCCAGCAACTTGCCGCGACGGCGGC
>UQJA01000066.1 GCA_900541285.1 uncultured Collinsella sp. | reverse complement strand
TAGGGGAGAACCCCCGGCGGCCCGAACGGCCGAGGGGGGAGCCGCAAGCGCCTGCGCGATAGCATCTGCCAGTGCGCGCTCAAACAACGGAAGGTCGGCCGCCACGGGCGTGTCGACATCCGTCATACGCGGCGACGCCACCCACGTCACGGGAGCACCGGGAAGCATCGCCGCCATCCAGGGACGAACGCCGGGCAAATCGGTCGCCACAACTTTGCAGCCGCACGCGAGGGCCTCGATCGTCACGAGCGGCAAACCTTCGTAAAACGAAGGCAGCACAAAGACGTCGGAACTGCGGTAGGCACGCACGAGTTCATCGCTATCCAGGCGCCCCGCCAGCGTCACCGGCACATCCGAGGCCGCGGTCAAGCGCTCGATACGCGCGTACTCGGCATCGTCCCCGCGGCCGCCCACAAGTACCAAGCCAGATGAGCGGACGCCATCGTCAATCGGCAATGACACAGCTCGAACCAGCGACTCGACGCCCTTTTTAAAGCAAATCTTGCCCACGTACACAAGCGATCCCGGCTGCCTCGCCACGCTTGCGTCGCGGCAGAAGACGCGATGGTCGTAGCCCGTCCCAATCACGTGGATGCGATCGGCATCGACGCCGCACACCAGGCCAATCTGCTCAGCCTGCTCAGCATGGAGCGCAAAGACGGCATCGAGCCGACGAACCGCACTTACGATGCGATCGCGCTCGAGCGCATGCGAACGCAGCTGGCGCAGGTCGGTCGAATGGCACACGGCAACAACCGGCACGCCCCGGACGCACTCGCGCGCCAATGCGGTCACCAGATACAGGTGATGGCAGAGCACCAGATCGGGCCGAAACTCAGCCACCGCCCGATCGATTGCAGCAGCAAATGCCCGCTCAAATGCCTTGAGCATCGAAGGCGTCAGGTCACGATAGCGTGTGGAGGGATAGGGCATGACATCGGACATACCGCAGATATGAAAGGGCAGCTCAGGGGTGTCGAAGTCGACGGTATAGACAGGTACGCCCGCCGGGATGTCACCTTGCGTGTCGCCCGGTGCCGCGCCGCAAAGCACGGCAGCGCGATGCCCCGTCTCGATCTGCTCGCGCACGAGCGCGGCAAGGTAGGTGCCGCTGCCGGTGCTATCTGGTTTTTGTGCCGAGATATTGAGGATGCGCATGTCGCGGCACACCCCTAGGTCAAGGAGGCGGCGCGAATCGCCGCGCCGATGGCACCGGCAAAGCGAGCCTGGGGCGAGGTGGTGACCGGAGACCCCAGCAGCGCGGCCAGCCGCTCCACAACGTAGACGTTCTCGCACAGGCCACCGGTCAGATAGTACGGAGCGCCCGCCGCCTGCCCAGCCATGGTCGCAACGCGCGAGACCACGCTGTCGATCACGCCACGCGCAATGTTCTCGCGCGGCTCACCGCGACCGATGAGGCTGATGACCTCGCTTTCGGCAAACACCGTGCACATGCTGCTGATCTTGGTGGGTTCGCCGGAACGCGCCAGGTCGGCCATCAGCTGCTGGGAAATGCCTAGGCGGTCGGCCATGATCTCCAAAAAGCGCCCCGTGCCGGCGGCGCACTTGTCGTTCATGGCAAACTTGGCCACGCGGCCACTTTTAAGCTGAATGACCTTGGTGTCCTGACCGCCCACGTCGATCACGGTGCCGTGGTCGCCAAACAGGCGCACGGCACCGGTGCCGTGGCAGGTAATCTCGGTCACGACCTTGTGCGCATAGGGCACGGCGACACGGCCGTAGCCGGTCGCGATCACGCGCACGTCGTCGGCAGCCACGTCATAGCCAGCCGCGGCAAGCTCGCCGCGCAGACGCTCGGCCGCATCAACCGAGGAGAACCCGGTTGGCTGCACGCACGTCCACGCCACCGAACCTTCCCCATCGACCACAGCGGCCTTAGCCGCCGTAGACCCGATATCGATCCCGATCCCTATCATGGCCCTCTCCCAATCTAAACATCAAAGGTAGCGGCGCGTTCAGGCGCCTTGGCATCCTCCCTCATATGTGACAAAGGGGCAGTCCCTTTGTCACATACCATCACCTACAGGGTTTCGATGAAGGCAGCGATGCGCGTCTCGATCTGGCCCATGTCGCCGTTGCTGTAGTCAGTCTCGATCTTCATATACGGAATACCCGCAACCTCGACAGCCTCTTGCATGCGTGCGCTCTCAACGTTAAAGGTATGGCACGCCTGCAGCACGTTCTCCACTACGCCATCGACGTGGTACTTCTCGCACATGGCCAGCGTGTTTTCCATACGACCGTCGTTGGGCGTCATGACCGAGCAGTTGATGTCCAGGTAACGGTCGGCGATGGCGCGCAGGATATCGGGAGCCTCCGAGTCGATCATCATGGCCGCCGTGCGCTCACCCGAGCAGTCGTCCATGCACACGACCACGCCGCCGTTGGACTCAATGGTGCGACCGATCTTGTTGATTACGCCGCCCACTGGGCAACCGGTGATCAGAATGCGCTTTGCATCCGCCGCGACCGGGCGCTCGCCCGCGTCGTAGGCCTCGCGCAGCTTGGCAACCTTTTGCTCCAGCTGCTGCGTATAGGCCTCGATATCAAAGCTGAACGTGCCGGCAAACATGGTGCTCATCAGGTCGACGCCGCTCATGGCAGCCGGCTGGTTGGCCTGCAGGGCGAACATCTCGAGCTGGGCGGCACGCAGGCGATTGCGACGACGGACAGCAGCGCGCAGGTCATCGTCGGTAATCGTGATGCCGTAGAAGCCCTCGAGCTCCTCCTTGAGCAGGCGGCACTCCTCGTACCAGCCTTCACGCTCGTAGGCGCGATCGCGACCCTGCGGAAGATGCAGGATGTGCGTACGCTTGAGCTCGTTGAGCAGTTCGTACATCTTCTTTTTGCCGTCGCAGGTGGTCTCGCCGATAATCATGTCGCTAAAGTACGTAAACGGACACTTTTGCGAGTAGGCAAAACCGTACGTCGACTTGATGAGCGGACACAGATTTGCCGGCAGCACCTTCTCGGCCTCGGGAATCACCTCATCGGACGTACCGCACAGCGCCACGCTCGCAGCCCCCGCGGCATCGATAATCTCGAGCGGCGTATAGCTGCACAAAAAGCCGACCAGGCGATTACCCGCCTGCTTATAATCCTTAACGCGAATAAACGCCGCCTTGCGCTGCTCGTTGAACTCCTCAAACGTGCGCGGTAACGGCTGTTCCTCGATATCGACCATAGTAATTCCCCTCTCTTGCACCGATATACCGACAATTAAACAACAAACCCACGCCATACCCAAAAGGAAGCATCCTCTAGGGAATGGCGTCGATAAGCTCCTGCGTATACGGATCGCTCGGGTGCGCGATCACGTCCTCGACCGCGCCTTCCTCGACAAGACGACCGTGGTAGAGCACGCCAATCCGGTCGGACATATGCCGAACCACACGCATATCATGCGTGATAAACAGCAGCGCCACGCCCGTCGTGCGCTGCAGGTCGCGAAGTAAGTTGAGCACTTGGGCCTGAACGGACACGTCAAGCGCCGAGACCGGCTCGTCGCATACCACAAGGCGCGGCTCGCAAATAAGCGCCCGTGCCAGATTGAGTCGCTGACGCTGTCCCCCCGAAAGGTCGTGCGGATAGCGGTCATAATGCTCTGTCAGAAGACCGACCGAGGCCAGGGCCGAGAGCGCGCGCTCATGGCGCTCATCCGCATCGCGCACGCCGGCGATAATCAGCGGCTCCTCCAAAATGCGGCCGACACGGTTACGTGGGTCAAAAGCCGTAGAGCTATCCTGGAATACCAGCTGGATTTCGCGGCGAACCGCCTTGCGTTCGCGCTCCGACATCGTGGCGAGGTCGTGCCCACGATAGACAATCGAGCCGGAATCCGCACGCTCGAGACCACAGATCAGGCGTCCAGTCGTCGACTTGCCCGATCCGGATTCGCCAACCAGGCCATAGACCTCGCCCGGTGCGATCTCAAACGACAGATCGTCCACGGCGGTAAAGGTCTGACGCTTAAAACCTGATCCCGGCATGGGATACGTTTTAGTCAGATGTGAGACCCTAAGCAGGGCTTCGCTATCAACAGCCATGGCACTTCCCTTTCTCGACAAGCCAGCATTTAGACCAGTCGCACGCATTCACGGCAACCAGCGGAGGCTCCTGCGTGCGGCAGCGCTCGTCCGCCCGGGCGCAACGAGGCGCAAAGCGGCATCCACAGGGTATTGCCGTAAGCGGCGGCACTGTGCCCGGAATATCCGCCAGCGTGTCAACTCGCTCGCCTTCGAGCGGCGGAATGCTCGCGATGAGCCCCTGGGCATACGGGTGGCTCGGGCGCTCCATAAGGCCGCAGGCGTCGATCTCTTCTACGATTTGGCCCAGATACATGACGTGTACGCGCGAGCAGATGCTCGTGACGACACCCAAATCATGGCTGATAAAAAGCACCGCCATGTTCTCGGTGCGGTTGAGGTCGCGCAGTAGGTCGAGGATCTGCTTTTGGGTGGTGGTGTCGAGTGCCGTGGTGGGCTCGTCGGCGATAAGCAGGCGCGGGTGCCCGGCGAGCGCCATGGCGATCATCACGCGCTGGCGCATGCCGCCGCTAAAATCGCCCGGATACATGTCGAAGCGTGCCGCGGCATCTCGAATTCCCACACGCTCCAACAGCGATAGAGCCTCGTTGCGGGCTTCGCGTCGGCTCACCTTACGGTGGGCCCGCACCGCCTCGATAACCTGCGCACCCACCGTCATGACGGGGTTAAGCGAGGACAACGGGTCCTGGAAGATCATGGCGATGTCGCAGCCGCGCACCTCGCGCATGCGCTTGAGCGGGCGCGCGAGCAGGTCCTCCCCGTCAAAGAGAATCTGACCGGTATAGGCCATCTTCTGTTCATGCTCCAATAGGCGCATGACACTCTGGGCAAACACCGACTTACCGCAGCCGGACTCGCCGACAACACCAACGATCTCGCCGGCATCGATCTGTAGGTTGAGTTTGTTGACGGCTTCCAGCGCGTTGCCATCGCGGCCCACAAACGAGATGCACAGGTCGCGCACGTCCAAAAGATGTTCGCTCATGGGCTAGTCCTCCTTGGTCTTAGGGTCGAGGGCGTCGCGCAGGCCGTCGCCGGCAAGGTTCAGCGAAAGCACGCTCGCGATGATGGCCGCTGCCGGGAAGAAGATCATCCACCAGGCTTTGCGCATCACGTTCTTGCCCGCCTGCAGGATGTTGCCCCAACTGGCATCGGGAGCCTTGATACCCAGGCCCAGAAACGAGAGGGCGGCCTCCGAGAGCACGGCCTCGGCAAAGACAAAGGTCGCCTGCACCAGGAAGGGTGCCATAACGTTGGGCACGATATGCAACCACACGATACGGGCCGTGGAGGCGCCCTGTACGCGCAGGGCCTCCACAAAGGGCTCCTCCTTGACCACCATCGCACGCGAGCGCACGATGCGCGCCATGCTGGGCGTATAGACGATGGAGAGCGCGATGATAACGTTCCACACGCTCGCCCCCATCATCGCCATGAGCGCGATGGCCAGCAGCACGCCCGGAATGGACATAAGGCCATCGCAGATGCGCATGAGAATATGATCGAGTCTCTCGTTGTAGCACGCGTAGGCGCCGATCACCAAACCGAGCGCACTCGTCGCAAGCGTGACGGCAATACCGACGCCAAGCGACACGCGCGCGCCCGCGATGACGCGGGCAAGCAGGTCGCGGCCAAAGTCATCGCAGCCAAAGGGATGCGCGGGCGAAGGTGCCGAAAGTCGCAACGTCATCTCCTGCGCATTGGGATTAACCGTCCACACCAGCGGACCGACGAGCGCGATCAGCGCAATCGCCAGGAAAATGAAGCCGCCGACCACAAACCCCTTGTTGGCAAGAGCCTTCTTAACGTTTGTCATCATGCATCGCCCCATTTGCGAGCGCGCGGGTCAAAAGCGCCGTAGGCAAGGTCGACGGCCAGATTGATCACCGAATTCAACAAGGCGATGACCAGCAGCACGCCCTGAATCACCGGATAGTCGCGACGCTCGATAGAGCTCGTGACCAGCTGGCCCAAACCGGGGATGTTAAAAATGGCCTCAGTCACCACGGCTCCCGTAATCAGGGCACCAAATGAATAGCCGACCGAGGTGAGAATCGGCAGCGCTGCGTTGCGCAGGGCATGGGCCAGCACCACGCGAACCTCGGAGACGCCCTTGGCACGCGCCGTCTTGACGCAGTCGAGCTGCATGGCCTCGATAACGCTCGAACGGGTCATGCGCATGAGCAGGGCCGCCTGCACGCATCCAAGCGATATGGCCGGCAACGCAAGATAGCGTAAATGGCTGAACCAGCCCTTCGATAGCGGCGCATAGCCGGCCACCGGGAACACACGCAACGTGACGGCAAACAGCCACATAAGCATGAGCGCCATCAAAAAGCCGGGTATCGCCACGCCCAAAAGAGCAACGACACGCAAGACCGCGTCGGTGCGCGACCCATGTTTGAGGGCAGCGACGACGCCGCAGGGCAGCGAAATCAACAGCGCGATGATCTGTGCCAGAAGCGCGAGCGATAGCGTGGGGCCAAAGTGCTCGGCGATCGCCTGCGTGACGGGCTGGCGCATAAAAAACGAATCGCCCAGGTCGCCGGTAAGCACGCCGCCCATCCACTCAACGTAGCGCTGCGGCAGCGGCTCGTTGAGTCCCAGGCTATCGTTGACGCGCTCGATCTGGTCGGCCGAAGCCTCCATGCCGAGCATCGAAGAGGCCGGGTCACCCGGTGTGAGATAGATAATCAAAAACACGACGACCGAGATGATGAGCATCACCGGAACCATCGCGCCTATACGTTTGAGCGTGTACTTCAACATGCGAGGCGTCTATTTCCCCTCTGAACGTGGACAGGGCGTGGCGGCCACAGGGGACCAGACCCCTCAAGCCGCCACGCCATCTATTGCATTACTCCGGACGCTTGGCGTTCCAGACGATGGCGCCGTCGAGCACCTCGACGTCCTCGACGTCTGCCTGGGTGCCCGTGATGGTAACGTAGTGGCAAAGCGGCTCGATGACGGCGATCTCATAGAGGCGCTCCTGAGCCTCGGCCCACTTCTTGGCCGCAGCGTCGGTGTCCTCGGCGGTGCGGGTCTCGGCCACGAGCTTGAGCGCCTTCTCGTCGGACAGGCCATAGAAGGCCTTGGAGGCCGAGAGAGACTGGGCCGGGATGGGCTTGTAGTTGGTGGAGGCCACAAAGAGGTCCCACTGCTCGGGCTTGCCGGAGCGGATGTCCATAAAGGTCGCGAACTCGTAGCTGTCGACCTCGGCGGTGAAGCCGGCCTTCTCGAGCTGCTCCTGCAGCGCGACGGTGGCGTTGTACATATCCTTGTAGTCGGGGGTGGTCAGCAGCTTGACCGTCTCACCGGCATAGGAGGTCTTGGCCAGGGCCTTCTTGGCGGCCTTGGCGTCGGCCTGGTTGAAATACTTCTTGCCCGCGTCGGTCGCCCACTGAGTGTTCTCGGGGTTGCCCAGGTTGGGATCGATGTTGAAGAGCTCCTTCTCGCCATAGGCGGCAAGGGCGGCCGCCTCGCAGTCGATAGCCATGAGGGCGCACTTGCGGATCTCCTCGTCGGCGAAGACGCCCTCGTTCATGTTGAGGAAGGCGGTCAGAACGCCGGCGTTATGGGTGTAGAGCTTGACGTCGTCGTTGCCGTCGAAGTCGTGGTAGTTCTCGGTGGGGATCTCGCCAGCGACATCGTACTCGCCGGTCTCAAACCCGCTCACGCGCGTGGAGGCCTCGGTCACGAACTGATAGTAGATGTCCTTGGTGGGCGCGGAGACCTTGCCGGTGTAGCCCGAAGCCTTGCCGTCGGCGGCGACATAGTCCTCGTAGCGGGTGAGATGGATGTACTGGTCCTGCTTCCACTCCACAAACTTGTAGGCACCGGTACCCACGTACTCGGTCACGCCGGTATCGCCCGCGGCCTCGATGACCTCGGAGGGGAAGATGCCCGGATACTGGGAGTGGCTGCCCAGGATGATCAGAAAGTCGATGGCGGGCTCGGTCAGCGTGCAGGTGACCTCGTGGTCGCCCGAGGCGGCGAAGGTGGCGCCGGGCAGCAGGCTCGCGGCGCGGTCGTTGACGGTGAGCCAGCGGTTCATCGAGGCCACGACGTCCTCGGAGCCAAACTCCTTGCCGTTGTGGAAGGTGACGCCCTCGCGCAGCTTGATGGTGTAGGTCAGGCCGTCGTCGGAGACCTCATAGCCCTTGGCCAGCACGGGCTGGGGTTCGTAGTCGCTATCGAGGCCAAAGAGCGGCTCGACGACGTTGCAGATGATGTCCATAGTCACAAGCGACGACGTGGTGTGCGGATCGAGGCCGTCCGGGCTCGCCGGGAGCGCGATCTGCAGCTCGTCGCGATACTCCACATCCTGGCCGGAGGCAGCGGCGCTACCGCTCTCGGCGCCCGAACCGCCGCAGCCGGCGAGGCCGAGGCCCGCCATGGCGCACAGGGCAGCGGAGCCGGTCAGAAAACCGCGACGGGAAACGCCCGCCTTGAAAAGGTCGTTGTTCATTGAGTTCCTTTCGTGTCTGAACAAACGGACAGAATCTGCCGGGACGGTGGAAATCCCCGTCCCGGCAGCTATGCGAAGCCGATTGGCGCCCTGCGGTGCATCCGAACACCGACCGGCATGGCAACAGAGAAATCCCTATCGCGCGGATAGGAACACCCGGCGGCACAGCTTGGCGCAGGTGCGGCTAAATCGTCTCGAGGAAGGCCTCGATGCGGGTCTGGAGCTGACCGGCGTCCTCGCCGGCGTAGTCGGTCGTGATGTGCATAAACGGAATGCCGGCCTCCTCGGCGGCCTTCTCCACGGCAAACGACTCCATCTCGTAGAGCGTGCAGAACTGCAGGGCCACGTCGACGATACCGTCGGCATGCAGGTCCTTGGCCATCTGGACAATGTCCTTCATACGCTGATTGTTGGGCGTAAAGACGGCGCAGTTGATCTTAAAGTAGCGCTCGGCGATGACGTCGAGCATCTCGTCGACCGTCTCGCCGGACTCGTCGACCAGGTCCTTGTAGTAGCGCGAGCCCGTGCAGGACTCCTCGCCTACCACAACGCCGCCGGCCTTCTCGATAAGGTTGAACAGCTTCCAGTTGGGCACGGCCATGGGCGTACCGGTGTACAGGATGCGCTTGGTCCCCTTGGGTGCCACGCCCTCGCCGGCCTCGACACGCTGCTCGCACTCAGCCGCCATATCGTTGATGGCTCCGGTCAGACGCGGTGTGTCGTCCATAAAGGCGGCCTGAACGGTCAGCAGGCTGTCGAGACCGCTGATGGGCGCAGGGTCGGCAGCGCGGGTCGCAGCGAGGCGCTGCAGGGCGCGGCGCTTCTCATTGACGGCGTGGATGGCAGCCTTCAGGCCCTCGGGCGTAATCTTGACGCCGCACTCGTCCTCGATCTTGGCGGCGAGCTTCTTGACCTCGGCCTTCCAGGTCACGAGCGTCGACTCGTCGTGCACGTTGGGAATATCCATGACGTACATGTTCTTTTGCGTGGCAAAGAACTCGTAGGCTTTCTTCTTACCGTCGCAGGTGTTCTCGCCTACCACCAGGTCACTCGACTCAATGTAGGGGCAGACCTCGCCCAGCTTAAAGCCGGCAAAGCTCTTGATAAGCGGGCAGGTGTTGCGCGGCAGGTGCTCCTCGACCTTATCGGTTGCCCAATCGGCACCCGAGCACAGGCCCACGGGAATGCCGTCACAGGCAAGCACGATCTCCTCGGGCACGTACACGCAGAACGAGCCCACGATCTTGGTGGCCTCGCCGGCCTCCTTCTTGTCGAGCATCTCCTTAATACGGCCGCTATGGATGTTGGTGGCCACAAAGTCCAGGTAGGACGTGGACTTGGGGCGATTGTGCTGCATCAGAAACATATCGCCGTACATCTGACCCACGGCGCCCAGCAGCATGTCGTGGTCGGCAAGATTCATGCCGAGGCTCTCCCACATCGGATGGAAATCGAATTCTTCAGCCATGACGGTTCCCCTCTCGAACCAAAATTGAATAGCTACGGTATTGCTGCACGGTGGGTGGCGAAAACCCAGCCGCGCCTAAACCCGGAATTTTAGGGAACCTGCTTTGCGGTCGATTATTTAGTTGTTCGTCGTCTCTCCCGGAGCCGTGAACATACCTGCTCATATGCGACTCCGAGCTATATATAGGGCACGCGCGGCAACGCGGCGAATGTATGTCGTCTGCGGCATGTGCGCACCCTCCTTTACAAGTTAAGGTCAACTATATCAACGGTCATCGTCCAGACGAACACCGTTGACATTCGTACGACAGCGTCGTGCGTCGTCGTTTAATAAAAAATTATCTTGATTGGTAAGAGTTTGTCGTCCCTCATTCGGCGAGCGGCAAGACAAAGCCGCCGAGGCTTATATCCCCGACGGCATTACCCGGCGCTATCGACAAACCAAATGGATCCTACTCGCATCGAAGTGCATGCGCAGCGTCTCGCCTGCTTGCGGCAGTTCGTCGACAGGCACGCCCACCTTGTTGACCTTCCACTGCAGACGCGTGGGCGCATCGCCGCGCGGCACGTCCAGCAGCACCAGCCGCTCAAAGCGTGAATCGCTCACACGGGCCACGTGCAGGTCGTAGCTGTTGCGACCCCGCTCAGCGCGGTTGTCCACATGGAAGTAGCTCGCACGAATACCCAGGTACGCCACGTCATCGGGGACCTCGCGACCCACGTTAAAGGTCATACCCCAGTCGAGGGCCTCAACTTCTTCGTCGCCAATCTTGCGCGCCCGGCTTGTGTTCTTGCAACCCGTTAGGCGCAGCGCCGCCAGCGTCTGCGGGCGGGGCGCACCCGCCTCGGCGGGCGCGACTCTC
>UQJA01000065.1 GCA_900541285.1 uncultured Collinsella sp. | reverse complement strand
GCCATCGACTCGGGAGAGCTCTCCGAGGGGCGCATCGACGAGTCCGTGTGCCGCATCGTCCGCACCAAGCTGGGGCGCCTCGCGGTCTAGTGGCGCTCGACGCGCATCGCGCGCATGGCGTTCAGGATGGCGATGATCGCCACGCCTACGTCGCCGAACACGGCGAGCCACATGTTGGCAATGCCCAGCGCCGCAAGCACCAGGATCAGCAGCTTAACGCCCAGCGCAAAAATGATGTTCTGCCAGACAATCGTCATGGTCTTGCGCGCCACGCGAATCGCGCGGGCGATGTTGGACGGCTTGTCGTCCATGAGCACGACGTCGGCGGCCTCAATCGCGGCATCGGATCCCATGGCGCCCATGGCGATACCGACGTCGGCGCGGGTGAGCACGGGTGCGTCGTTGATACCGTCGCCGACAAAGGCGAGCTTGCCCTTGCCGCTTTCGGCCGCGAGCAACGCCTCAACACGCTCGACCTTATCGCCCGGCAGCAGCTGCGCGTGGAACTCGTCGAGGCTGAGTTGCTTGGCCACAGACGCCGCAACCTCCTCGCGGTCGCCCGTGAGCATGACGGTGCACTTGACGCCGGCGGCGTGCAGGTCGCTGATCGTCTGCTCGGCATCGGCCTTGACGGTGTCGGCAATTACAATGTGGCCGGCATAGATGCCATCGACCAGCACGTGAAGGATCGTACCGACGACCTCGCAATCGGGCGCTTCGACTCCGGTCGCGGCGAGCATTTTTGCGTTGCCAACGACGACGTGCTTGCCGTCGATGGTTGCCGTCACGCCATGGCCCGCGTCGTTGGTGGAGTCGCTTACGCGCTTGGGGTCGACCTCGCCATGGTAGGCGGCGCGCACGGACTGCGCGATGGGGTGATCGGAGAACGACTCCGCAAGGGCTGCGACCTCGAGCAACGACTGCTCGGTATAGCCAGACTCGGGGTGCACCGCCACGACCGAGAACGTGCCGTTGGTGAGCGTGCCGGTTTTGTCGAAAACGACGGTGTCCACATCGGCGAGCGTCTCGAGGTAGTTGGAGCCCTTGATGAGAACGCCCAGCTTGGACGCGCCTCCGATGCCGCCAAAGAAGCTGAGCGGTACGCTGATCACCAGCGCGCACGGGCAGCTGACGACCAGGAAGGTCAGGCCGCGCAGGATCCAGTCGGACCAGGCGCCGGTGACCAGACCGCCGCCGAGCGCGAGTACCGCGGCAGCGCCGGTGACGGCGGGCGTGTAGACGCGGGCAAAGCGCGTGATGAAGTTCTCGGTGCGTGCCTTCTTTTCGCTGGCGTTTTCCACGAGCTCCAGGATGCGGCTGACGGTGGACTCGCCAAACGGCTTGGTGGTGCGCACGCGGATGAGGCCCGTCATGTTGATGCAGCCGCTGATGATATCGTCGCCGGACTTGGCGGGGCGGGGAACTGACTCGCCCGTGAGTGCGGCGGTGTCGAGTTGGGTTTCGCCTTCGACGATGACGCCGTCGATGGGCACGCGCTCGCCGGGCTTGACGACGATGACGGTGTCGACGGCGATGTCATCGGGGAAGACCTGCTCGAGTGTGCCGTCGGGTTGCTCGACGTTAGCGTAGTCGGGCGCGATGTCCATCATGGCACTGATCGACTTGCGGCTCTTGCCCACGGCGTATGCCTGGAACAGCTCGCCGACCTGGTAGAACAGCATGACGGCGGCGCCTTCGGCCATGTGCGGGTCGGTATCGGGGAAGAGCACCATGGCAAACGCACCGATAGTCGCGACGGCCATGAGGAAACTCTCGTCGAAGGCCTTGCCGCGGCGGATGTCATTGAATGCCTTTTGCAGCACGTCGTAGCCGGCAATCAAAAACGGCACGAGGAACAGCACAAAGCTGGCGTAGATATCGCCCGGGGTGCCGAATGCGGCGGTAAGGGTGCCGAACTCATCGAGGGCGTACACCACGGCAAAAATGCCCAGCGCTACCAGGATGCGGTTGCGCTTATGCTCGAGTGACTCTTTTTTCTTGCGCTTCTTCTTTTTCTTCTTGGGGTCGGCGGTGGCCATGACTCGTATCCTCCCATTTGAATGTATGAACACTCGCTCATATAATTTCGCGAGCAAAGGCCGCGGCAAGCGCGGCCTTGCAGGTTGGCGTAAACCTGGGCTAGAGAATGATCTCGCAGTCCGGCTCGGCGTCGGCCGTAAACTCTACAACGCGGTTGAGCACCTCGTCGAACTCGGCGTCATCGGCCTCGAGCGTCAACTTCTGGGTCATAAAGTTGACGGACACGGATTTAACGCCCTCGAGTTTGGCCAGCTCGTCCTGAAGCTCGCGCGCGCAGTTGGCGCAGTCGATCTCGTCGAGTTTAAACTGCTTTTTCATGGTGGGTTCCTTTCTCTGTATTTGCGGCTTGGGTGCAGGCCGCGCTGGTACCGTGGTTGGTCGCTATTCGCAGATGTGGCTCATGCCTTGGTTGAGCATGGTGTAGACATGGTCGTCGGCGAGCGAGTAGAGGATATTGCGCCCGTCGCGGCGGAACTTGACCAGGTGCGACTGCTTAAGCGTGCGCAGCTGGTGCGATACTGCCGACTGCGAGGTTTCGGTCGCTTCGGCGATGTCTGCCACGCAGAGCTCGCGGCCCATGAGGGCGTAAAGGATCTTGATACGCGTGGTGTCGCTGAAGACCTTGAACAGGTCGGCGAGGTCGTAGAGAAGTTCCTCGTCGGGAAGGTCCTCGGGCGAGCAAGTGGTGGGGACGACGGGTTCGGTGGCTTCGCTACCGTGCGTTGTTTCGTCTGCGTGGCCGCTCATTGCAATATCCTTTCATATGAACATGCGCTCATATAACTTACTTCCGATTATATGAGCGCATGTTCATATGTCAATGCTATTTGTGGCGCTATTTAACAATTGCTTGCCGCCGAAGTGGGATTTTTCTAGTTGCGCATGGCTCTGTTCATCGTCCATCTGCAAAAATCGAGTTGCGCGGTCGATAGGCTATTCGCGGATTCCCCGATAGTGCGTAGTTGGTTATTTTTGATGCAAATATTTGGTCAATAATGCAATAAATTGTTGAATCTTTATATTTTAAGCGCGCTGTTCCAGTATTTGGAGAGCCGGCTCGAGCCATATGAGGACGACTTGCGCACTACTGTTGCCGCGCAACTCGAAAATTGCAGTCGCGCAAATGCGGAAACAGGTTTTAGAACAGCAGGCCCTCGATCAAATCGACAATCATGTCGTCTTCAGTGCGTGGACCGATAGATTTCGCGTGCGGGTTAGCATCGTCAACCAGGTTAATCTCCTCAGCTAGTTCGCCAACATGCTGCATGTCATCGGGTTCGGGGATCTCGTTGATGCTCGGGTCGTTAACTTGCGGATACTGGCTCGCGATTTCTTGCTCTGTTGCCTGCGCCTCTCTGCGCTCTTCGAGGATTCGGCGACCATATTCGAAGTACCGCCGCAAGACAAATTGGCGAAGATCCTCCTGGAGGGCTGGGAAGTCATCCGGGAGACGCCCGGGGCAGATCTTCTCGCGAATGCGAATCGCTTCCATAACCCGTCTAAAGGCGGACTGTTTGAAAAACGAATGGCGGCTGATAGTGATAACGGCATACCCCATGTTTCGGAGCGTGTTTCGACGCTCCTCATCAATCGCCTGTTGCTCGGGCTCATCATGGAAAAATCCGTTGTACTCGATGTCGGTCATCGATTTTTCGAGCAGCGCGTCTAAGTAGAACACGGCGCGTCTTGTAAGGGCAGAGTACCTTTTGGGAACCGGAATCGGAAAGTCAGTTTTGATGGCGCGAATACCAAAGCCGCCCTCGGATTTGGGCATTGTGAGCATCATGACGAAAGCCGTTTCGAGTGGAGAGCGGCAGCCGTCGCGTACATATCCAAGCGCCTTGATTGCATTGTTTGAGCCGCGATAGCCCGATGCCTGGGAAAAGAAGTGCCTGAGCGCTTCGGTGTTGGTTAGGGCGGGGCGCTCACGATATCCTGTTTCGTCGGATGCGTCGAGTGCGTAGGAGCCACAGATTTCAAAGTAGTATTCAACAAGTTCCCGAAGGTTGAGATCGTTGGCGGCTTGCAGGGCGCATAGTTTGATGTCAACGATATAGACACCAGCCTCGAGCTCAAGGTAGCTTTCTGAGTCGAAGGTATAGCGTGTACGATGGCAAACGCATCCATCGCAATGCCTTCGGGCGTTATTGGAGTACGTCAGGACGTGGATGGTTTTGGATTCGATGCCTTTTCCGTTCAGCCACGATTGAGCCGTCTGCAGGTCGGGCTCGGCTGGGATGGATGCCCTGATCTTTTCCATGGGTATATGATCGGTCGTGAATAGCGCGACCGACTCGGCTGCTTGGTATACGGCTCGTGCCGTGGCATGTGACAGAACGATTCCCATATGCGCATCATGACATAGCCTGTGTTCTGCACACTGAGGGCATCGGGCAACGGCACCGAAACGCGGTGCATCTTCTGCGAACGGTAGTTTTCACCCGGTGCGCGGTTGAACGGTTGGCGCCAATGGGGAGTTTTCTGTCACTTGGCCTCATTTGGGCGAATTCTCGTAGATGTCATCTGCATTTTTCGAGTTAGGTGGTTTTGACTCATGTAAATAAGTCGATGGAACTGCGTCTGTCGTGCAATTTTTGACCGGGACCAGGTGTTAGGGCGCTAGGTCGGTCGGTTTCAGAATGGTTTTTGGCTCCGCAACGGCGAAAAAGGCTTCGGTGGGGAGCTGAGTAAACCGCGCAACTCAAAAAATGTATGTAGATGGGCGTATTTCAAAATGAGTGGAAGGCGGCGTTCTTTGACGCGAGGATGCAAAACGGGGCGCGGTCGAAAGGCCGCGCCCCGTTTCTTTGCGTTCGTCTGGCTTGCTGCTGTTTGCGTTGCGCAGTTGCGGATGTGATCGCGATCTACTTCGTTACTTCGCAAACAGGTTCTTGAGGTTGAACTCGGCTTGGACGGTTCGGAGCATGAGGTCGGTGTCGTCGAGACCCAGGTGCTGCTCGTTGGCGTCGGCGGCGAGGGTTCCACGGCGGCGCGCCCAGTTCTCGAGCGCGGCGGGGGCGGATTCGCGGGGGAGCGAGCGGACGTCGGCATCCAGGCTGCGGCAGATCTGGCGTGAATCGATGACGATGATCTTACCGGCGCGGCGTGCCTCGGCGTAGCCGTCCAGGTGGATCTTGAACCAGCTGTCCTCAAACGCGGCGTTGTGTGCCATGTATGGGTACTTCTTCATAAGCTTGAGCAGCTGCTTTTGCAGCTCTTTGTTCTCGCGGAAGGGCATTTTGCCGTCGATGTCGTCCCAGGTGATGTGGTGGATATTCGACAGCGGCACATCCTCGCCGCGGTAGATATCGGGCAGGCCGCAGTAGTGTGCCTCGGCGTCATGCGGCACGGCGTCGCTGGTGAGCTCCATGATCTCCCAGCCCACGTTGATGATATAACCACGCTCGGGTGCACGGCCGGTGGTCTCGATATCGATACCGAGCACGGTGCCTTGGATGGGCTTGCGCGCGTAGGCGACGCCGAGCGCGTCGCGGTCGCCGCGGATTTCGCGCATGACGGACGCGGCGGTGCGTTTTTGCATCTTGCCGATGGCGGCGCAGGTGTCGGCATCGGACAGGCCGCGCGAAAGCGTCGCGGGCGTCACGTTGCGCAGGCGTGCCTCGCCAATCTGGTCGCACAGGTCGCGGTTGCGGTCGGCCAGGTCGCGCACGGTGGCAAAGTCGAAGCCGGGGTCGCCCTCGGCGGTAAAGTACTCGGTCTCGAGCACCTTAAGGGCCTCTTCGCCTTTCTGGCGCTCGGACTCCATGGCGCCGTGATCGCCATAGATAAACATGGGGATAAACGGCTGGCGCTCGTATTCGAGTGCTTGCGATACGTTCATATGCTACTCCTTGGACGGGCCGCGTTGTGCGGCTCGAGGTTACTGAGTTATGGCGAGATGATAGTTTACCATGGGCAACTATTGGCACCGCGCCCGGGACAACTACAATACCCTAGTTGACCGCTAGGACTTTTACAATGCTGCCGAAAGACACGAAAGGTTCCATCCGTCATGGATTTACTGATTGATATTCTGCTTGACGCCGGCAAGGACACGCTGTCGCTGGTGCCGTTTTTGTTGGTGACGTATCTTGCTCTCGAGACACTTGAGCACGTTGCGGGCGACCGCGTCAACGGCGCTATCAAGCGCGCCGGCGCTGCGGGTCCCGTGGTTGGCTCGCTGCTGGGCATTGTGCCGCAGTGCGGATTTTCGGCCATGGCAGCAACGCTGTACGCCGGCCGTGTCGTGACGCTGGGCACGCTGGTCGCCGTGTTCCTCTCGACCTCCGACGAGATGTTGCCGCTGTTGCTCGCCGAGCAAGTTCCCGTGCAGACCATGGCGATGTTGCTCGCCTCGAAGGCGCTGATCGCGCTGGTCACGGGCTTTATCGTGGACGCGGCTATCCGCGGCCTTCGTCGTAATGCCCGCGCGCATGCGGCGATTCGCCGTACCGTGCTGGGGACCGCTGCCAATCCGGCTCATGTGAACTGCGCGCACGACGACCACACTGGCGGTGACATCATCGACGAGGTGGCCGAGGCGGGCGTGAGCGCCGACCACATCCACGAGTTGTGCGAGCGCGACCATTGCGGTTGCGATGATGAAGATGAACACGAGCGCGACCACGGACACAGCCATGACCACGGTCACACGGGCGAGCATGAGCACCACCACGGCCATGGGCACGACCACGGTCACTCCCACGAAGGGACGCCTGTCCTGTCGATCATCCGCAGCGCGATCTCGCACACCGTCCAGGTCTCGGTATTCATTTTTCTGGTGACGCTGATTCTGGTCGCCGTGCTCGAGACGTTCGGCGAGTCCGCGATCGAGCAGTTCCTGCGTGGCAACGAGACGCTCGCCGTCCTGGGTTCGGCGCTTGTCGGCCTGATCCCCAACTGCTCGGCCAGCGTGGTCATTACGCAGCTGTACCTGGAGGGCGCGCTACAGCTGGCACCGATGCTCGCCGGCACGCTTATCTCCGCCGGCGTGGGCTACCTGGTGTTGTTCCGCACCAACCGCAGTGCCCGCGAGAACGTCATGTTCCTGGCCATGATGTACGTCATCGGCGCCGGTTGGGGACTCGTTCTCTCCGCCTTTGGTCTCTAAGCCCAAAAATCTACCTTGGTTAGTGCAGCAGCTCGGTGAGGTTGCGCTTAAAGCGAGCCCGGTCTTCGCTGGTAAATGCCGCCGGACCGCGAGTGCGACCGCCGGCGCGGCGCACCTTCTTTTCCTCGTGGCGAATAAACAGTTGCATGTCGATGGTCGCCTTATCGTAGACGCGCCCGCGCACGCCGATGGCGGCGGCATCGCGCCCGAGCACCATGCTCGCCAAGCCAATGTCCTGCGTCACGACTACGTCGCCCGCCTGCAGGCGTTCGACAATGGCAAAGTCGGCGCTGTCGGCGCCCACGCTCACATCGAGCGTCGTGACCCAAAATCCGCGTCGCGCATGCTCGACGTCGCGCGGATCGTCGCGGCGAATGTGGCGTTCCAGGTTTTGTGTGCTGTTGCCGGCGATAATAACGGCGACGCCCGCTCGCCGCGCGCAGTCAATCGACTCGCGCGTGACCGGGCAGGCGTCGGCATCAATAAAGAGCGTTCGCGGCATCTAGTGCACCAGTTTGCCAAATTGAATAGCGCGAACAATCAGCGTTACGCCAAACACCAGCAGCGCGGCGCCGCTAAAGATGACGAGCATCTTGGCCGACCATAGCGGATAGATAAACACGAACATGCCGGCGATGATGGAGAGTACGCCGCTCAGGATAGCGAGGGCGCGGTTGGACGAAAGCTCGGACTCCAGAATGGACATGACACCTTCGACAATCCAGCCAAAGCCGGCCACGATAACCACCATCGTGGTAAGCGTCGCGGTCGAGAAGGCCTGGTTGCGCAGGATTATGACGCCGCCCAAGATAATGAGTAGGCTGGAGATGATGCTCGTCACGCGCCAGCCGGTGGGCAGCAGCGGCTCAAAAATGGCAGTGAACAGCCTGATGGCAGCAGTGATTACAAAGTAGAAGCCCAAGACGGTCGTTAGGAAGATGAGGGACTTGGCGGGCGCAAACAGCAGCGCGATGCCGGCGACGAGCGCCAAGACGCCCGTGATGGCGTAAATCCAGCGTACGGCCTTGACGGCTTTGCCCGCCATGCTTTTCTCGTCAAATCCAAACTGGCTCGATTTTTGGTCATCGTTCTTAAAGATGCCCATAATGTCTCCTTTCCGTGTGGTGCACGTCGCGTTCATTGCTCTCCGTGCGGCGTACGCCAAAAGTGCTGCAACAAGTATCGCCCAAGGGCGCCGATGCATGGGGCGGGAAGGACGAATTGCCGCCCCACATTCCCGAATTGTTACTTTTGTTCCCGCTCCAGTGAGGATTAATCAACAATTGTAGAACATTACGCCGCTGTATGTAATTGCCTAGGTTTTAGGTTAGATTCTCCTAAGAACAATTGCCCGAAATTGGGGGTCCCTATGAACGAAACAGTTCCCGCGGCGCCGGTAAGCGCTGAGTCGATGGCAAAGCAGGGTTGCGAAAAGCTCGGCTTGGACGCGTTTGATGCGTTGGCTCGCCGCGCCCGCACGTGCCGCCGCTTTGACGAGTCCATGCGTGTGCCACGTGAGTTTTTGCTTGAGCTGGCGGAGCTGGCGCACCTGACCCCGTGTGGTGCCAATGCTCAGCGTCTTCGTTTTCATGTGGTGAGCGGTGCCGAGGATTGCGCGCGCGTATTTGATGAGCTTGCATGGGCCGGCGCGCTTAAGGATTGGCCTGGTCCTGCCGAGGGCGAGCGCCCGACCGGCTACATCGCGATTCTGGCCGAGCGCACCGTTCCGGGCAAGCCCGCCGCTCCCATTACCGAGGTCGACACGGGTATTGCCGCGCAGACGATGATGCTCGCCGCCCGCAGCGCCACGCCCGAGGTGGCAGCCTGCATGTTCAAGGCCTTTACGCCCCACGCGATCGATGCCATGGGGCTCGATAACGACAAGTATGAGCTCAAGCTGATCATGGCGTTTGGCGTTCCGGCCGAGACACAGGTGATTGATGCGATCGATTCCAACCCCGACGGCTCCATCAATTATTGGCGCGACGAGGCGCGGGTGCACCACGTACCCAAGCGTCCGCTTGCCGACGTGCTGCTGTAGTTGTGCGTCGTTGCGGTGCAATCCGGCGGCAAAATCACCACAAAGGCTCCTGTCCCCTTTGTGGCGGTACGAGGGGAGGGTGTGTGGCAGATCTGTATTTGGTGCGGCATGGGCAGACTGAGCTCAATGTGCAGAGCATTTTGCAGGGCTGGCACGATTCGCCGCTTACGGCGCGCGGGCGCGAGCAGGCGCTGACGGCGCGTACGGCGTTTGCGGCGCGTGGCGTGGCCTTTGATCATGTGTATTCCTCGCCGTTGGGCCGGGCGCGGCATACGGCCGAGCTTATCGTTGGCGAGGGCCGTTCCATAGAGCTGGTCGATGACCTGCGTGAGTGGCATTTTGGCTCGCTGGAGGGCACATCAAATCGCGAGATGCCGCCGCAGCCCTGGGGCGATTATCCGGTGGCCTTTGGTGGCGAGTCGGAAGTGCAGCTTCAATCGCGCATGGTCGCGGCGCTGTCCCGCATCATGGCCAGGCCGCAGCACGACTGCGTGCTGGCGGTTTCCCACGGTTCAGCCTGCCAGGAGTTTCTTGAGTATGTGACTGGCGAGGGAGAGCTACCCGACAACGGTGCCGTGCTTCATTTTGGCTATTGCGACGGGGCGTTTTCGCTCTTGGGTTGGTAACGAACGAAAGGACCCCTATGAATAAAGATCTGTATCTGGTCCGTCATGGACAGACGATATTCAACCTTAAGCGTATCATTCAGGGGTGGAGTGATTCGCCGCTTACGCAGTTGGGTTGCGACCAGGCGGCGCGCGCCGGCATGTTTTTACGTGCGCGCGGCATTGAGCCCGATCATGCCTACACCTCCACGCTTCATCGCACCGAGCAGACTATCGCCAACTTGTGGCCGGGCATGACGTACGAGCGCCTGGATGGCCTGCGCGAGTGGTTCTTTGGTGAATTTGAGGCCGAGCGCGTGATGCTTATGCCCGAGCGCCCGTGGCGAGATTTCTATCGTCAGTTTGGCGGCGAGGGCCAGATGCAGGTGCGTGAGCGCATGGCGGCGACGATAACCGATTTTATGCGACGTCCGGACCACGAGTGCGTGCTCGCGGTGAGCCACGGCTCGGCTATCAAGGAGTTTTTGGACCACGTGCGGGGCGCGGCGGCCGACGAGCGCGAACGCGTGCCGGGCAACTGCTCGGTGCTGCATTTCGTGTTTGACGATGCGGCCGATACGTTTGAGCTGGTCGAAGTCTTTACGCAGGAAGATTATGCGCGGGAGCTGGGGCTTGAACCGCTCGTGGCTACTGCGGGTCCGCAGCGCGGATAACGCGAGCGCGGTGGCACGGGTCGCCGGCATAACTTCTCGACGCAAAAGGGGCGGAGATGCATGTACCTGCTGCATCTCCGCCCCCTGTTTGTTGAGCTGCCGATTTTTGTGCTGGGTGGTCTGGTCTTGCTAGAACCGCGCGACCTGGTGCGTGAGCAGACCTGTCGGAACCTGCGGCGCAGCGCCGCTGACCTGCGCGGCGGGGAAGAGCACAGCTACGGTAAAGTTGAACGGCTCTTTGCCCGTGTAGGTGCCGGCGGCACGGGCATCGTCGGCCAGGAGCTGTGATGCCCCGACCAGCGCGGCAGCGTAGGCGGGGTCGTCGGCCAGTGCCGGCTCCGGCGCCTGGTCGAGCATGGCACGGATGGCGCCGACAGCGTCCTCGCGCTTGACTTCCCACACGCGATGCGTGATGCCCGCGGGATCGGTGACGGCGTAGAGCGATGCGCCTTCTTTGGCGGCGCCCAGGATGATATCCATGACGGGCGACGCCTCGTAGGCGAGCGACACGGGGCGCGGCTGTACCTTGAGGTCGGCGAATGCGCGCGCAGCGGCGGGGACTTCCGTTT
>UQJA01000064.1 GCA_900541285.1 uncultured Collinsella sp. | reverse complement strand
GCTGGGAGCCGACGGGGACGCTTCAGCTTGAATACGCCAAGCACTTCACTGTCGACGAGTTCGAAGGCGGCCTGCGGCTTATCTGCGTTTCGAACGGGGAGCGCTTCCTCGTGGTGCCGCAAGATGCAAAGGTACCTGATGGGTTGAGCTCCGACATCGCGGTCATAAGGCGTCCCGCCGACAAGGTGTATCTCGTATCGTCGGCGACGATGTGCCTGGTCGACGCGCTCGATGCGAACGACAATATCTTAATGTCGGGCACGAAGGCCGACGATTGCTCGGTCGCGGGCTTCAAAAGCGCGCTCGAAAGTGGGGCGATCGCCTACGGCGGAAAGTACAGCGCGCCCGACTACGAGCGAATATCGGCCTCGGGCTGCACGCTCGCCATCGAGAACACCATGATCAACCACACGCCCGATGTGAAAGAAAAGCTGCAGAAGCTCGGGCTCGTCGTGCTCACCGAACAGTCGTCGAGCGAGCCCGAAGCACTCGGGCGCGTCGAGTGGATTAAGCTTTTCGGCGTACTGTTCGACAAGGAAGACGAGGCCGCGCACCTGTTCAACGAGCAGAAGGCACGCGTCGAGCAAACGTCGGGGCTCGCGTCGTCAGGTAAAACCGTGGCGTATTTCTACATTAACTCGAACGGGGCCGCCGTCACGAGGCGGGCGGGCGACTACGTGGCGCAGATGATCGAGCTTGCAGGCGGCAGCTACGCGCTCGATGACGCGCAGACGGCGTCGACGTCAGGTTCGTCAGTAACGCTCGAAATGGAGCGCTTCTACGCGACGGCGAAGGATGCCGACATCATCATCTACAACGGCACCATCGACGAATCGGTTGCCACCTTGAACGATTTCGTAGGCAAAAACGCGCTATTGTCGCAGTTCAAAGCCGTGAAGAACGGCAACGTCTGGGTCACAAGCGCCGACATGTACCAGCAGATGACCTCTACCGCCGACATTATCGATGAGCTGCACGGGGCGTTCACCGGCGATGACGCGAGCGACTTCCATTATCTGAGGAAGCTCGGCTAGCACCATGAGAAGCCGACTTTCCATGGCATACGACGAATCGGGGCGCGCCGCGCGGTGTCGCGCCGTGACGGCGCTGCTCGCTGTTGCCCTCATCGTGCTCGTCGGGGCCAACCTGTGCATCGGGAGCGTGCTCGTGCCCGCAGACCACATCCCCGGCATCCTTTCGGGCGGCGCGGCCAATTCCATGGAAAGTCAGGTCATCTGGGAGATTCGCCTGCCGCGCGTGCTTTCAGCTGTGCTTCTCGGCGGGGCACTTTCGCTCTCCGGGTTCCTGCTGCAGACGTTTTTCAACAACCCCATCGCCGACCCGTTCATCTTGGGCGTCTCCTCGGGCGCAAAGTTCGTCGTCGCGCTTACGATGATCGTACTTCTGGGCGCGAACCAGGCCATGTGCTCGCCGGCCATGGTGGCCGCAGCGTTTCTGGGCTCGCTTATCACCATCGGCTTCGTGCTCCTCATCGCACGGCGCATAAATTCCATGGCCATGCTCATCGTGGCGGGTGTCATGGTGGGATACATCTGCTCGGCGGCGACGAACTTCCTCATCGCCTTCGCCGACGACCAGTCCATCGTGAACCTGCACAACTGGTCTTTGGGTAGCTTCTCGGGTTCGAGCTGGGATGACGTCGCGGTCATCGCGGTCGTGGTGATCACCGTGAGCGCATGCGTATTCGCGATATCGAAGCCCCTTTCCGCCTTCCAGCTGGGAGAAGCCTACGCGAAAAGCGTCGGCGTGAACGTCGCACGCTTCCGCGTGGTGCTCGTCCTTCTAGCGAGCATGCTCTCCGCCTGCGTGACCGCGTTCGCTGGTCCGGTGTCGTTCGTAGGCATCGCGGTTCCGCATCTCGTGAAGTCGGCGCTAAAGTCGTCGAAGCCCATCCGCGTGATTCCTGCGTGCTTCTTGGGAGGCGCCATCTTCTGCGCGGGCTGCGATTTGATCGCGCGCACGCTGTTCTCTCCCGTCGAGCTTTCCATCAGCGCCGTCACCGCCATCTTCGGCGCGCCGGTGGTTATCGCACTCATGTTGAAGAAGCGGGTGAGGTAGATGGGGAAATTCGTGCCGCGGCCCAAAACGCTCGAAGGGGACATTCCGTGCTTAGACAGTCCTGAGCTCGCACGAAAGCGCCAGAAGGCACTTTCGGCTCGTGCGGAACTGCGCGCGGAACGCCTCCTCCGAGCGGAGTCGAACCTCGAAACCTCGATCGAAACGCAGGCTGACGGAGCGCCGCTTTTCCGCATAAGCGACCTGTCGGCGGGCTACGACAAGAAGGTCGTAGTCGAAGGCGTCGATCTGGAGGTTCGCGCGGGCGACGTCGTGGCGCTCATCGGGCCGAACGGCTCGGGCAAGTCGACCATCTTGAAAACCATCACACGCCATCTGGCACCGCTTGCCGGCACAGTCGAGCTCGACGGGCGGGAGATTTCCCGATGGAAGACGGCGGAGTTCGCAAGGAACCTTGCCGTTATGCTGACAGATCGCCCCCGGACCGAGCTCCTCACCTGCCGCGATATCGTAGAGGCGGGAAGGCATCCCTACACCGGGCGAATGGGCACACTCTCGCCCGACGACCATAGTCGGGTCGACGAGGCCATGAAAACCGCACATGTGGAAGAGCTCGCCGAGCGCGACTTCATGCAGATAAGCGATGGGCAACGCCAGCGCGTCATGCTCGCACGCGCCATCGCGCAGGATCCGCGTGTGCTCGTGCTCGACGAGCCCACGTCGTATCTCGATATCCGCTACCAGATCGACCTGCTGCGAATACTTCGCCACCTTGCGAAATCGCGGAATGTGGCTGTCATCATGTCCATCCACGAACTCGAGCTCGCGCAGAAAAGCGCCGACAAGGTGATTTGCGTGAAGGACGGCCGGGTCTTCCGCGCCGGCGCACCCGAGGACATATTCACGCGCGAGACAATTGGCGAGCTCTACGGCCTTCAGCATGGCACCTTCAACGAGCGCTTCGGCAGCGTGGAAATTGGGCGCCCACACGGTGATGCGCACACGTTCGTCATCGCCGGCGCAGGTACGGGGTCGGCTGTGTTTCGCCAGCTCATCCGGCAGGGCAAGGCGTTCTACGCGGGCGTTCTGCACGAAGGGGACATCGACTGCGAGCTCGCGCGCGACCTGGCGACGGAATGCGTGGCCGAGCGCGCCTTCGAGCCGATCGGGGATAAAACCATAGCCCGCGCCAAAGAGCTCCTCGTCCACTGTGCGCGCCTTATTGTGTGCCCCGCCGCCTTCGGCACCATAAACGCCCGCAACGCAGAGCTCGTCGAGTTCGCACGCTCGCATGGTATCGAGGTCGTGCGAGCGTGCGAAGGCGCATCGGAGGATTCCCAATTAGAGTGGGAAGGATAAACTGGCCTTTATTTTAAGGATCCTCAGGCTACAGCTCCTACGCCGGCGAGGTCTACAAGGCGCCGGAGAACCTCGTGAACAAGAATTTCCACGCCGACGAGCCCAACTAGGCCTAGTCCAAGCGAGATTCCAGACTCGACAGGCCGTTGAGAGTCAGGTCGTTGGCGACCTCAGAGACGCGCTCAATAGGAACCGAGCCGTCAGACAGCGCCCACGTGCGATAGATACCGATAATACCCGACAGCAAAAACGCCAGATAGTAGTCGAACATCTCGTCCTTGAGACCTTGGGGCAGTAGATCGCGCTCGGCAATCTCGTGCTCGAGCGGTGCACGAAGACGAGCCATAAAATCATCGAGCGGAATGTTCTCGATCAGCTGACGATTGAGCACGAGGTTGTTGCACAGCGCCTCGTTAACGGTTTTAAAGAAGGTCGCCGCCGCGCCAAGGGCGCGCTCGTTGGTGTCGCCGTCCATGGAAGCAAGCGTTTTCTCGACCGAGTCGACAATCATCTCCACAACATCGACGGCAATGGCATCGAGCAGGCCGTCAACCGTACCAAAGTGAACGTAAAAGGTCTTGCGGTCGACATTGGCCTCGCGCGCGATGGCACTCACCGTAATGTCTGCCAACGGCTTTTCCATGAGCAGGCGCTCGAAAGCAGAAAGGATGGCATTGCGGCTGCGAACGATGCGGCGGTCAAGACGCGGTTTGCTGGTTGCCATGGGCGTGTCCCTTCGATATGCGAGCATTCATCAACAGATGAGAGATAATCTACGTAAGAGGATTATCCCCCATACGGCACAAATATGCCCCGCGTCATGAAGAACGCACGACTGCCCTACTGCGACTTAGGATGCTTCTTCTTATTGAGTGCCGACGGAGATACGCGAATACCATCGCCTGTCTGACGCACATAGGCTTTATGAGCCGGCTTAGCAGCCCCAGAAGCCTTCTGAGCGTGCTTCTTGGGATCAACGGTAACAGCATTCGTGGGGTGCGGCTTCGCGGCTACAGAGGGCATCTGAGGCGTGCGGCCGAGCTTGCGCATCACGCGATCCCAGCGCGCATGGATGCTCTCGTTGTGGGCGCTCTTAAGTCCCAGCAGGGGCGCAGCCAAAATGGTCGGCGCAATAAACGTAATGAGGCGCCACAGCAGATAACCGGCGGTCGAAGCCGACCCAAAGAAATGACCCAGAAACAGCGCGAAGCCGCCCTCGGCACCGCCGGTACCACCGGGCAAGGGGACCGCAGAGCTCAGCAACTGGACAAAGGCGCTCGCGGCCATGACCGAGAAAAAGTCGACCTCGTGGTGACCAAAGGCAAGCATTAGGAAATACGGAACCAGATAGAAAAACGCGAGCTGCAGCATGGTGATAAACACGGTGAGCAGCATGGAAGAAAAATGTCCGGCTGAAAGCTTGAACTTCTCGGAGAAGGAGTAGATCTCGCCATCGACAAACGTGCGCCATCCCTCGATCTTAGTGGCCGAGACACCAATGCGCTCAAGCCAATTGATAATGCAGTGGGCGACGCGCGTGACGGTCTTAGGCATGAGCGCGACGGCGAAGATGCCAAGCAAGATGCAGCAGTGCCCACCAAAGCTAAAGACGCACAGCAGCGTCATGTCGCCATAGCGCTCGGCAAAAAACGGCATGCGAGCAAGCAGTAGGATAGCGCCCCAGGCAACGAGGCCAAACTGATACACGATAAAGCGCGTGAATTGCGTGGCTCCGGCCTCGCCGACATTTTGGCCCGCCTTGGTCAGGCGGTAGATCTGAGCAGGAGTCGAGCCCATCATCATAGGTGTGAGGTTGCCAAAGAAGATGCCGCTCGCCTCGACCGAAATCAGGTCGCGAATGCCGACGGGTGAATTGGGGTCGAGCCATACGGCGATCGCATAGGCCACAATGCCAAAGAACAGATACATGAACATGCAAAGACACGCGACAACGAGCCAGGGCGCCTGAACGCTCGACATAGCGGCCCAGAACTGCCCCATCTGCCCGGTTACCACCAGATAGACGATATAACCCACCAGCACGACGCCGATAAAGATGGCGCCGCGGCGCGCGCTCTTATTGTCATCTCCGCCCGAGGCCTCAACCTCGACCTGGGGCTTAGACGTATGCTGAGAGGACTCCGTCATGAGACTCCTTCTAACAGTCAAAATATCTTGGATATTGTACCCGTAAGGGCCATAGGCAGAACGCAAAGCTCTGGTTCAAACGGGAACTGCAGACGGTTGTTTGAAAATAAAAAACCCGGCCTTCCATGGGAAGTCCGGGTATCAGATACGTGGTAGCCCGTACCAGATTCGAACTGGTGATCTCCGCCTTGAGAGGGCGGCGTCCTAAACCGCTAGACGAACGGGCCACATGACACCTGCACTGCCGTGCTGCGAAGAAATATATTACGGGACAAAAAACGTCAGCGCAAGAAGAAATTCCAAATTGCCGAAAAATTGTCGGCAGGTTATGGAACACGCAGGTAAACTGGGTAGCTAATTCAAGTTGAGATAAACCAAAAGAGCTTCGCGCTCGTTGGGAATGTTGTCATCGATCACGGCGTCGAGAGCGGAGTTGAGAAGCTGACCCAGTTCCGGCCCGGGCTTGACTCCGGCACGGATCAGGTCGCCGCCGTTGATGGCGAGCATCCTGAGCGTATAGGGTTCCCCCGCATTCAGCAGCTCGTGCGCCAGCGCGCGCATCTCCTCAATCGTCTCAACGTAATAGAAGCACGACGGGGCCTTGCCAAGTGTGTCGGCACGCTTGAGGTCCATGAGCTCGTCCATCAGACGCGGCGTATCGACGCCCTCGCCCGAAAGCGCGCGCATCATATTGAGCAGGCAGGAGCGCTCGGGGCGCAGCGGCTTGTCGTGATATTTGATGAGCAGGCACACGTCGCGCACCAAGTCGTGCGAGAGCGCTAGGCGATCCATAATGACGCGCGCCTTCTTGGCGCCGAGCTCGGGATGACCATAGAAGTGTCCGCTGCCGGCGTGATCGACCGTGAAGCACTCGGGCTTGGACACATCGTGCAAAAACGCCGCCCACATAAGGCTCGACGAGGGCGCGACGCCATCGCACAGCGCAAGCTCCCCTGCCACCGTCAGCACACGGGCGATATGCTCGTAAACGTTAAACGCATGATAGACACTTCGCTGATCAAAGCCGCGACCCGCTGCCAGCTCGGGCGCAGCGGCACAGATGAGCTCGGGGTAGCGGAGCATCGCGTCTCCCCCATGACCGGTTGAAAGAATGCCCTCGAGCTCAATACCCACACGCTCACGCGCCACGGCATCGAGCAGCGGCGCGCACTCGGCAAGCGCGCACTTAGTCTCGGGCTCAATCATAAAGTCCAGGCGGCAGCCAAAGCGCACCGCACGCAACATGCGCAGGGCGTCCTCGTTAAAGCGACGCTTGGGATCGCCGACAGCGCGAATCAGCTTGCGCTCCAAGTCACCCTGGCCGTCGTAGCGGTCGACAAGCCCGCGCTCGGGATGCCAGGCCATAGCGTTGACGGTAAAGTCGCGGCGCGCCAGATCGTCCTCGAGCGAGGCGGCACGCTCCACACTCTGGGGATGGCGACCATCGGTGTAAAAGCCATCCAGACGGTACGTGGTGACCTCGATACGCTCGCCATCGGAAATAGCCGTGATTCCGCCAAATTTAATGCCCGACTCCACAACCGCGATGCCGGCGGCCTCGAGCGCCGCTTTGGACTCCTGCCACAGGCCGCTACAGCACATATCAACATCGTGGCTGGGGCACCCCATCAGGGCGTCGCGCACCCAACCGCCCACGTACCAAGCCTCAAGACCAGCCGCCTCAAGCGCGCGCAGGACGCACAGGGACGCATCGGACGGTTGAGTACCGTTGAGCGAAACATTGCACATGCCTATGGCCTCCTGCACTTGTGAGCGTTAATCGATGGTTCTCAAGAAGTCTAACAAGAAACGAGAAAGCGCGCACACGCAATCGCGTCGTCAATTCCATAAAACGAGACAGCAGACGCCATATGCGTTCAGTGCACAAAAAACACCCGCCTCGGAGATCCAAAGCGGGTGTTCGGCAGCGATTTTTCGATGCGGCTAGCAGACCTGACGAACTTCGATGTTCTTCTTGTATTCGTCCACCTTGGCAAAGTCGCCCAGGCCCGGGCACTCGACCACGTTGGCGCCGGTAGCCATCGAAAGGCGCAGGGCATCCTCGACTCGCTCGGGGGCGTCATGCCATACGGACAGGAAGGCAGCGAGCGAGGAATCGCCAGCGCACACCGTCGACAGCAGCTTGACGTCAAAGGTGCGATTGGCAAACCAGATGTGCTCGCCGTTGGAGAAGTACGCACCGGCGCCACCAAGGGTCAGCAGCACGTTCTTGGCGCCCTTGGCGTGCAGCTCGGCCATCGCGCCCTTGACGGACTCGTCGTCGCCACCGCTCACCTTAATGCCAAAGATGTCGAGCAGCTCATCGTCATTGGGCTTGATCAGCAGCGGCTCCATGGCAATGAGGTCTGCCAGCTGATGGCTCGAGATGTCGAGGACGAACTCGGCCCCCTTGGCCTTGACACGGCGCAGGACCTCGGCCAGGAAGCCCTCGGAAGTGTTGGGAGGCAGCGAGCCGCTGATGACCAGGCAGGTCATGTCATCGAGCGAATCGATGAGCTCAAACATCTCCTGCTCGTTGGCCTCGTTGATGGCGGCACCGGCGTTGACCATGTTGTACTCGGTGTCGGGGCCGGCGTTGAGGAACACATTGACGCGCGTAATGCCGTCGGTCCACACGGGCTTGACGGGCACGCCCAGGGCCTCGGCGCCCTTAACGATAAACTCGCCCGAGAAACCGGCGAAAAAGCCCAGGATCGTGGTGTCGACGCCGTAGTGGTCAAGCGTAAACGAGACGTTGAGGCCCTTGCCGTTGGGCGTGTAGACCGCGTTGCGGGTACGCGTGACGGTGTTGGCAGCAAGACCGTCGCAGGCGATGTTGTAGTCAATGGCGGGATTTGCAGTGAGCGTGTAAATCATGAATGTTCCTTTCACGAAGCAACGTGTTAATGAAAGTATATTCCACGCATCGGTAAAAGGCTAGGACAACTCGGTGAACGGTGTGGAAGCGATGAAGTACGGCGGAACGCCTCTCCCCCGTGGCGGAACAAAAAGGCGCCCCAGCCGAAACCGGGGCGCCACATGCGCACGAATATGTCGCGTTTCGATTACTGACGATCGAGCTTGCGGACAGCAACGCGCTTGCTGTACTCGTCGACGTGACCGAAGTCGCCGATGCCGACGGACTCAGCAACGTTGGCGCCGGTGGCCATAGCGAGCTTCATGGCCTCCTCGACGTTGTCGCGATCCCTGTACCACTTGTGCAGGAACGCAGCGAGGGTGCAGTCGCCGGCGCAGACGGAAGAAACCAGCTTGATGTTGAACTCACGCTTGGCGTACCAGATGTCCTCGCCGTTGGAGAAGTAAGCGTCGCCGCGGCTACCACGGGTGAGCAGCACGTTCTGAACGCCAGCGTCGTGAGCCATCTTCATGGCAACGCGGACCTCGTCGTCGGTGTCGACCGGCACGCCGAAGATGGCCTTCATCTCGTGATGGTTCGGCTTGATGAGCAGCGGCTTCTTGTGAGCGAGCTCCTTGAGCTTGTCGGAGGACAGGTCCAGGACGACGTCGGCGCCACGAGCCTGAGCGTGCTCCATGACCTGAGCCAGGAAGTCGGGCGTAGCTTTGGGAGGCACGGAGCCGGAAACGATCAGGCACTCGAGATCGCCCGCGGTGTCCAGGATGTTGTAGAGCTCCTCCTGGTGCTGCGGCGTGATCGGAGCACCCGGGTTCAGGATGCCGTACTCGTGCTGGCCATCGTTGACGTAGGTGTTAATGCGCGTGATACCGTCGGTCCAGACCGGGCGGCAGAGGCAACCCAGGTTCATGACCTCCTCGACGATGAACTTGCCCGTGAAGCCAGCAAAGAAGCCGAGTGCGACGGTGTCAACGCCCATCTTCTTAAAGGCGAAGGACACGTCAAGGCCCTTGCCGTTAGCCGTGTAGCTGGCCGAGCCGGTGCGGACGTTCTCATCGGGCTCGAGCGGAGAGCTCGAAACCGTCATGTCGACAGCCGGGTTAGCGGTTAGCGTGTAGAACATTTACAGTACCCCCTGTATATGTGAGGGCCGCGTGGCCGGCCCATTCCAACCACGCGGTAACCTCTGATACCAAATTAGCGAGCTGCGGACTCGAGCAGTGCCTTGACCTCGGCTGCGGTGTTGCAGGCGAGCGCCTTCTCGGCGAGCTCGTCGCACTCGGCCTTGGTCCACTGGCTGATGGTCTTGCGGGCGCGCAGGATCGAAGGAGCGCTCATCGAGAACTCCTCCAGGCCCCAGCTGATCAGCAGCGGCTCGAGCAGCGGATCGGCAGCGGCCTCGCCGCACATACCGACCATGATGCCGGCCTTCACGCCGCTCTCGATGATGTTCTTGAGCGAGCGGAGCACGGCGGGATAGTAAACCTGGTACAGGTTGGAGATGGTGTCGTTACCACGGTCGGCGCACATGGTGTAGCCGATCAGGTCGTTGGTGCCGATGGAGAAGAAGTCGGCGACCTCGGCAAGACGGTCTGCGAGCAGCGAAGCGGCGGGCGTCTCGACCATGATGCCGACCTCGATGTTCTCGTTGAACTTGCGACCCTCTTCGGTCAGCTCGGCCTTGCACTGCTCGACGAGCTCCTTGACAGCCAAGACCTCCTCGACGCAGGTGACGAGCGGGATCATGATCTTGACGTCACCGAAGGCGCTAGCGCGCAGCAGAGCGCGGAGCTGGACCTTGTACTGGTCGGGATTGGCCAGGCAGTAACGCACGGCGCGGAAGCCCATGAAGGGGTTGTCTTCCTTGACCATATGCAGATACGGAATCTCCTTGTCGCCACCCACATCGAGCGTGCGGATGATGACCGGAGCACCCTTGAGCGCGCTGGCGACCTTACGGTAGGCGTTGAACTGCTCCTCCTCGGAAGGAAGCTCAGCAGAGTCCATGAACAGGAACTCGGAGCGGAACAGACCGATGGCCTCGGCATCGTGATCGAGCGCGTTGGGCACGTCATCGGGGTTACCGATGTTGCAGGCGATGATCTTCTTGATGCCATCGGCAGTCACGGACGGCTTACCACGGAAGGCCTCGAGGGCCGCCTTCTCGGCAGCGAAGGCCTCGGCCTTGGCGGTATAGGCAGCGAGCGTCTCCTCGTCGGGATCGGCCTCGACGATACCCTTGCCACCGTCGACGACAACGGTCATACCGTTGCGCAGCGCGGTGCAGCTGTTGGAAACCGAAAGGACAGCCGGGATCTCGAGGGCGCGCGCGATGATCGCGGAGTGAGACGTGCGGCCACCGGTCTCGGTGACGATGCCGGCAACGTGGGCCTTATCGATCGTGGCGGTCATGGACGGCGTGAGGTCGTGCACGACAACGACGGTGTTCTCGGGCAGGACGGAAAGGTCGACGACCTCCTTGCCCAGCAGCTCGGCCAGAATACCGGTGCGGATGTCGGCGATGTCGGCCGCGCGCAGACGGAACATCTCGTCGTCCATGGACAGGAACATGTTCTCAAACATGGTCGAGGTGTCCATGAGCGCCTGCTCGGCGCAGGTACCGCCGTCAATGGCGG
>UQJA01000063.1 GCA_900541285.1 uncultured Collinsella sp. | reverse complement strand
ACCCCGGTGTGCGAGCCGGTTCAGACCGGTCTGCTCGCTATCGACTCCATGGTGCCTATTGGCCGCGGTCAGCGTGAGCTCATCATCGGTGACCGTAAGACCGGTAAGACCGCCATCGCCATCGACGCTATCCTCAACCAGCGCGGCAAGGGCATGGTCTGCATCTATGTCGCCATCGGCCAGAAGGCCTCCACGGTTGCCAACATCCGCGAGACCCTCGCTCAGCACGGTGCACTCGACTACACCATCATCGTTTCGGCCACCGCTGCCGATTCCGCCCCTATGCAGTACATCGCGCCTATGGCCGGTGCCGCTATCGGCGAGTTCTTTATGTACAACGGCGAGGACGGTAAGCCCGCCAGCGAGACCAACCCCGGTGGCCACGTGCTCGTCATCTACGACGACCTGTCCAAGCAGGCTGTGGCCTACCGTCAGATGTCGCTGACGCTGCATCGTCCGCCTGGACGCGAGGCCTATCCTGGCGACATCTTCTACCTGCACTCTCGTCTGCTCGAGCGTGCCGTCAAGATGTCCAAGAAGAACGGCTACGGCTCCATGACGGCACTGCCGATCATCGAGACCCAGGACGGCGACGTCTCGGCCTACATTCCGACCAACGTCATTTCCATTACCGATGGTCAGATCTACCTGCAGTCCGAGCTCTTCTTCCAGGGTCAGCGCCCGGCAGTCGACGTGGGCATCTCCGTGTCCCGCGTCGGTGGCGATGCACAGACCAAGGCCATGAAGCAGGTCGCCGGCAACCTCCGTCTGGACCTCGCTTCCTATCAGGAGCTCGCTGGCTTCACCCAGTTTGGCTCCGACCTCGACGAGGCTACTCAGAAGCAGCTGACCCATGGTGCCCGCATGACCGAGCTCCTGAAGCAGCCGCGCTACAAGCCGTTTGAGGTTGGCGAGCAGATCGTTACGCTGTTCGCTGGCAACGAGGGCTTCCTGGATGACCTGGAGATCGCCGACGTGCTGCCTTTCCGTGCCGAGCTCATCGAGTACATGGACAATGGCTTTGGCTCGCTGCTCGACAAGGTTCGCGCCAAGAAGATCGATGATGACACCAAGGCTGAGCTCTTGCGCGTCATCGGCGACTTCAAGCAGCAGTTCATGGCCAAGCACCATTCGGATGTTTCTGGATCAGAGGAGAACTAAGCCCCATGGCCAACCTTCGCGACATTAAGAAGCGAATCTCCTCGGTTACCACGACCAAGCAGATCACGCGCACGATGGAGATGGTCTCTACGGCCAAGATCCGTCGTGCCCTCGATCGCTCCAAGCAGGCCGAGCCCTATAAGGAGGCGCTGACCGACGTTATGTTGACGGTCGCCGGCGACGCTTCCTGTTCGGGCACCGATCCCATGCTGCAGAAGCATGAGAGCGTCAAGCATGGCCTGATTGTCGTTATTGCCTCGGACCGCGGCCTTGCCGGCGGTTTCAATACGACGGTGGAGCGCACGGCCGAAAAGCTCGCCGCTTCTTGGGCGAACGACGGCATCGAGTGCGAGATCATCGCGTGCGGGCGTAAGCCGGCCACGTATTTCCGTGACCGCGCAAACGTTGTCATGCACTTTGAGGGCAACTCCTCTGAGCCCGATTTCAATCAGGCCCGCATGATCTCCTCTCATATCTGCGATGCGTATCGTGCCGGTGAGCTTGACCGTGTCGAGCTTGTCTACCACCACGCCAAGAACCGCGTGGATCAGGAGCTTCGCGTCGAGCATCTGTTGCCGCTCGACCCCGAGATGATCGCTATGGCCCACGGTCCGCGTAAGAACGAGACCGACGCCCCTAAGCGCATCTCGTCCACGTTCGAGTTCGTGCCCTCTCCCGAGCATGTTCTCGGCAAGCTTGTGCCGTCTTATATCCTGACGGTCATCTACCAGGCCCTGATCGATTCGGCGGCTGCCGAGCAGGGTGCACGCCGCAAGGCCATGCACTCCGCGACGGAAAACGCCACCGCGATCATCTCGACCCTTACCCGCACGTATAGTCGCGTGCGCCAGGCTTCGATCACGACCGAGATTAACGAGATCGTCGGCGGAGCCTCAGCATTGGAGGAACAGTAATGGCTAATAACACCGTAAAGCTTGCGGTCGAGGAAGCCACCAAGAAGACGACTGCCGGTGATGGTCGCATCGTGCGAATCATCGGCCCTGTCGTCGACGTCAAGTTTGACGGCGCGGTGCCCCCGATCTACAACGCGCTCACGGTCGAGGCCGAGACCCCGATCGGTCATCTGAGCACGATCCTCGAGGTCGAGAGCCAGCTTCCGGGCGGCGTCGTCCGCACGGTCGCCATGTCCTCGACCGACGGCCTGCAGCGCGGCCTCATCGCCACCGATACCGGTGAGCCCATGAAGATGCCCGTTGGTCCCAAGACACTCGGCCGCATTTGGAACGTCATGGGCAAGCCCGTCGACGGCAAGCCCATGCCCGAGGTGGAGGAGTTCTACCCCATCCACCATGCAGCGCCCCGTTTCGACGAGCTCACCACCAAGACCGAGATCTTCGAGACCGGCATCAAGGCCGTCGACCTGCTCGAGCCCTACATCCGCGGCGGCAAGACAGGTCTGTTCGGCGGCGCCGGCGTCGGCAAGACCGTTCTGATCCAGGAGCTCATCAACAACCTCGCCCAGGAGCACGGCGGCACCTCGGTGTTCACCGGCGTCGGCGAGCGTACCCGCGAGGGCACCGACCTGTTCCTCGAGATGAGCGAGTCTGGCGTTATCGACAAGACCTGCTTGGTCTATGGTCAGATGAACGAGCCGCCCGGAGCGCGTCTGCGCATCGGTCTGGCCGGCCTTACCACCGCTGAGTACTTCCGCGATCGCGGCCAGGACGTTCTGCTGTTCATCGACAACATCTTCCGCTTCTCCCAGGCAGGTTCCGAGGTTTCCGCACTGCTGGGCCGTATGCCGTCCGCCGTTGGTTACCAGCCCACGCTGGCAACCGAGATGGGCGACCTCCAGGAGCGCATTACCTCGACCAAGACGGGCTCCATTACTTCCGTCCAGGCTGTCTACGTCCCCGCAGACGACCTGACCGACCCGGCGCCTGCCACGACGTTTACGCACCTCGATGCCACCACGGTTCTTTCGCGTAGCATTTCGTCGCTCGGCCTGTTCCCGGCTATCGACCCGCTCGCGTCTTCCTCCGACGCTCTCGATCCCTCGATCGTCGGCGAGGAGCACTACCGTGTCGCCGTCAAGGTCCAGGAGCTCCTGCAGGAGTACTCCGACCTTCAGGACATCATCGCAATTCTGGGTATGGACGAGCTGTCCGAGGAGCAGCGCCTTACGGTCAACCGTGCCCGTAAGATTCAGCAGTTCCTCTCGCAGTCCTTCCACGTCGCCGAGAAGTTCACCGGCAACCCCGGTGTCTACGTCCGCGTCGAGGATACCGTCCGCTCTTTCGCCGAGATTGTCGATGGCAAGGCCGATGACCTGCCCGAGCAGGCTTTCCGCTATGCTTCCACGATTGAGGACGTGCGCGAGCGCGCCCGCAAGATGGGGGAGAAGTAGGTTATGCGTATCCGCATCGTGTGCCCCGTGAGCTGCGCCTATGAGGGCGACGCTGCGTTTGTGTCGATTCCGTCCACGGATGGCGAGTTTGGCGTCCTGCCTGCTCACTCCAGCGAGATCTGCACGATCGACCGCGGTTACGTTCGCGTTTCCGATAAGGCCATGGGCACTGTTGACCACACGTTTGCCGTGGCCGGCGGCTATGCCCAGGTTGCGGACGATGTCGTGACCGTTCTCGCCGAGCGCGCTTGCGATTTGGCGACCGTCGATGCCGACAAGCTTAAAGCTGATATTCAAGGTTTTGAAGAGAAGCTGGGTAATTTGTCGGAGGATGATGCACGCCGCGCCTACCTCTATAATGAAATCGCATGGTGTAAGCTCAAGCTTGCCCAATAGTCAAACGATTTAGCGTTCGACCATTTGCGAACACATCATGCCCGGGATGGCTCAGCCATCCCGGGCATGCTTTTTGAAAGGGTAGACCTTGGATATTATCCGCGTTGAGGGTGGCCACGCCATCGGAGGCTCCGTGCCCGTTTCGGGCGCCAAGAACTCCGCACTCAAACTCATGGCGGCAACGCTTCTGGCGCCGGGCAAGACGACGCTGCAGAACGTGCCCGATATTTCCGATGTCCACGTGATGGGCAAGGTGCTCAAGGGCATGGGCGCTACGATCGATGTTCTCGACGAGCACACGCTCGAGATTGATACCTCTCAGGTCGATTCTTGGGAGGCCCCCTACGAGCTCGTTGCCAAGATGCGTGCTTCCACAGCCGTGATGGGACCCCTGCTGGGTCGCTTCCATCGCGCCAAGATCGCCATGCCGGGCGGCTGCAACCTGGGTGCTCGCAAGATCGATATGCACATTCTTGGTCTTGAGGCCCTGGGCGTTGAGTTCGATACCGCCCACGGCTACATCAACGCTAATGCGCCCCAAGGTCTGTGCGGTACCACCGTCACGCTCGAGTTCGCCAGTGTCGGTGCGACCGAGAACCTCATTATGGCATCCGTGCGCGCGAAGGGCACCACGGTTATCGACAATGCCGCCCGCGAGCCCGAGATCGTCGATCTCGCCAACATGCTCAACGAGATGGGCGCCAAGATTGTTGGCGCCGGTACGCCCGTCGTGACTATCGAAGGCGTGGAAGAGCTCCATCCCGTTACCCATCGCGTGGTGGGCGACCGCATCGAGGCCGGTACCTTTATCGTTGCCGGTGCGTTGATGGCCGACGATCGCGGTGTCGATGTCACGGGCTTTTGCCCCATTCACTTGGGCATGGTGCTCAAGAAGATGGAGCTCATGGGTATCGACTGCGAGCGCGTCGAGGATGGCGTCCATGTGAACCGTGCCGAGCGTATCAAGCCGGTCGACATCCAGACGCTTCCGTTCCCCGGCTTCCCGACGGACATGCAGGCGCAGATTATGGTACTCTCCGCCCTTGCCGATGGTAGCTCCGTTATCACCGAGAACATCTTCGAGAATCGCTTTATGTTTGCCTCTGAGCTGGTACGCATGGGTGCCGACATTCGTATCGAGAGCCATCATGCCATGATTCATGGCGTCAAGGGCTTCTCGGGTGCACAGGTTACCTCGCCCGATCTACGTGGCGGAGCGGCCCTCGTCGTAGCGGGCTTGATCGCCGACGGGACGACCGAGGTTTCGGCCATCCATCATATCAAGCGCGGCTACGAGCAGTTTGTCGAAAAGCTGCAGGCGCTTGGCGCGCATGTCGAGCATGCTACCGTCCCCGATCCCGTCATCTACTAATACAGGTTGCCTATGTTTAATAAAAAGCCCCTCGCGGATACCACCGCCCGAAGACCCTCAACTGGTGCGCAGGCCAAGATCTACAGTCGCGATAACGTGGCTCGCTATTCCGAGCGCGCTCGTCAACGTCGTCGTAGCCACACGATTCGTCACGTCGCGCTCATTGTCGTGCTTGGTGTGCTGCTGAGTGCCACTACCGCTGCCGGCCTGTGGTTTGCCACCATTATGGGCAAGCTCGGCGATTCTAATGTCATTACCGACAATCTGCGTCGGGTTCTGGTTGACACCGATGAGGCAAAGGATCCGTTCTACGTGCTGCTTCTTGGCACCGACGGCCGTCCGGGCGAGGATACGTATCGTGCCGACTCGATTATCCTGGCACGCATCGACCCCACGCAAAAGCAGGCGACGCTCATTTCCGTTCCGCGCGACACCAAGGTCGAGTACAAGGGCGAGACCATGAAGATCAACGCCTGCCATACCGTTGGCGGCGCCGAGGCCATGGTCGAGGCGGTCAACGAGCTGTGCGGTGTTCAGATTTCCCACTATGCCGAGGTCAGCTTCGACGGTATGCAGGCGCTGATTGATTCGGTTGGCGGTATCGACATTAACGCAACCGATGATGTTGACGACCCCGAGCACCTGGATATTAAGATTACCGCTGGCCAGCAGCATATGGACGGTGCCACCGCCCTTACCTATGCCCGCTGCCGCTACACCTATGCCGACGGCGATTACACGCGCATGCGCCACCAGCGTCAGGTGCTTGGCGCCCTTGCCAACCAGATTCTCAATAACTTCGATGCCACGAAGATCTTTGGCCTGGTTAATTCGCTGTCCGATATGCTCGTAACCGATATGAGCGTTCAGGATATCGTGGCTACGGTCAATGCCATGCGCGGTATGGATGTCGACGGTATCTACTCGGCCAACCTGCCCTCGTACGCCGACGACAGCACCATGATCGACGGAGTGAGCTACGTCTTTGTCTACGAGGACGAGCTCAAGGAAATGATGGAGCGCGTCGATGCCGGCAAGGATCCCAAGGGTCCCAACACCATGGGTCTTTCCGACGGTTCCAGCTCTACGATCGGCGACCTGAACAACAACACGTCTGACGACTACGCAAACGGTACCGCAACCTCATCGGTCAGCTCTGACGATTCCGATGACTCAAGCGATTCGAGCGATTCGGACTACTACGAAGAGCCCACCGGCGACGGCAACGGCTACGAAGCCAACTACTAAGTTACGGCGTTTTACCAAACGCCGTAACGGCTCGACGCTGCGCGGGCCGCATTTGGACAATCTGACGTTCAACTTCAAGGGCGCGACCGGAAGGTCAGCGCCCTTTCGTTTCACGTCACCTTGTCTCAAATGCGACCCGCTCGCTGCCCGTCCTCAACCTGCGACGTTAGTCATTGGGGACGTTCTTAAACGACTGGTCAAAGGGGACACTCTTGATGCACTTGGCACTTGGGGACGTTCCTTTTGTGCCGGTAGTTTGGGACAATCCTTGCGTTAAGAGGTTGGCGTGCGTCAACCTGTTCTCATTGCAGCAAAAAAATCGCCCCGTTCTCGGTTGAGGACGGGGCGATTCGTCTTTTGGACTTGTGCAGCCAGGCTTATGCAAAGCGGGCGACGAGCTCCTGGAGCACGTCGGTCATCTTGACGAGCGAACTGACCGGGACAAACTCGTTGACGCCGTGGTAGCAATAGCCGCCGGTGGAAAGGTTGGGGCAGGGCAGACCGCGGAACGACAGCTGGGCGCCGTCGGTGCCGCCACGAATCGGCAGCACTTGGGGCTCAACGCCGCAGGCAAGGTAGGCTTCCTTGGCAACATCAATAAGCTCGGGATAGTCACGAACGATCTCGGCCATATTTCGATACTGTTGCTTAATCTCGACCGTCACGCGCTCCTCACCCAGACGCTGGTTGAGTATCGAGGCGGCGGCATCAATAAGGTCGAGTTTCTGCTGGAACTTGGCGGCGTCATGGTCGCGGACGATATAGCGCGCTGTGGCGTGATCGACGGTCGCAGATACACCCTCAAGGTGATAAAAGCCCTCGTAGCCTTCCGTATACTCCGGGCGCTGCACGTAGGGGAGCAACGCGTTGAAGTCGCAGAACAGATTGCCTGCGTTGACCATACGGCCCTTGGCGTCGCCCGGGTGGATGGACTGGCCCTCAAAGCGGACGGTCGCCTCGGCGGCGTTAAAACACTCCCACTCCAGCTCGCCGATGGGGCCGCCGTCGACCGTGTAGGCGTACTTGCAGCCAAAGGTATCGATATCCAACAGCTCGGCTCCGTGGCCGATCTCCTCGTCAGGGCAGAAGCAAATGCCGAGTGCGGGATGGGGCAGAGAAGGGTCCTGAGCGATACGCGCGACAAGCGACATGATCTCGGCGACGCCTGCCTTGTCATCCGCGCCCAGCAGCGTGGTGCCATCGCTGCAGACCAGGTCCTCACCCGCGAGGTCGTTCAGGGCGGGAAGCTTGGCGGTGCTCATGGCAACGGGTCTACCGTCAACCGTGCCGCAGACCAGGTCGCCGCCTTCGTAGTGTACGATGTGCGGCTTCACGCCGGCGCCCGGTGCAACTTCGGTGGTGTCGAGATGGGCGATCAGGCCCAGGGCGGGCTTGTCCTCAGCGCCCGCACTTGCGGGGATATGCGCGCAGACATAGGCGTGCTCGGTCACGTGGGCATCTTCCGCACCAAGCTCGCGCAGCTCTTCAGCCAGCACGTTGGCAAGGTCAAACTGAACGGGGCTCGAGGGTACCTGGTCGCAGTTTGCATCCTCGGACTGCGTGTTGATCTGGACGTAGCGCAAAAAGCGCTCGAGAACATCGGGGCTCGTGGTGGTGTTTTCCATAAAGACCGCTCCAATCTTGGTCGTCGTGTGCAACAAGAACTCTAGCACGGTATGCCACGGCATACCACGACGCTTGGATGGGGTAGAATCAGCCATTGAATGCAGAAGGGACGGAAGATCATGGATACGACAAATAGCTCGCGCGAACTACATCTGACGGTGGCGAACGAAGACTACTTGGAGTGCATGGTTCGCATTGAAAGCGAAGAGGGGGAAACCAACGGCGTGCGATCGGTCGACATCGCGCAGCGCCTTGGCGTCTCCAAGGCATCGGTCAATAAAGCGGTTTCGGCGCTCAAGGCATCCGAGCTTGTCGAGCAATCGCACTACGGCAAGGTAGTCCTGACCGATCGCGGTCGCGAGGTTGGCACGGCTATCTGGTACCGTCATCGCCTCATCCGCACGTTTTTGGTTCAGGAGCTCGGCGTCGAATTTGAGCGTGCCGATTCCGAGGCCTGCATGATGGAGCATGCGCTATCCGAGGACACGATGAACCGCTGGCTCGCCTATCTCGAAAAGCAAGGAATCAGCGTCGAGGAATAGCGGGATATATATGGATACTAGTTATTACAACCGCTTTGGTGCCGAGGAACTTACGCGCCGCTTGTCGAGCGAGACCTTGTTGGCGCAGGGCCCCATGGGCAGTGTTTTGTTGAGTGAGTACGATGCCGCCGACATTCCACCGGCGTTTTGGAATCTGGCAGAGCCGCAGACCGTTTCTCGTATCCATCGCTTGTATGTCGCCGCCGGCGCGCAGGTGCTCATTACCAATACCTTTCAGGCATCGAGCTATGCCCTCAAGCACGACCAGATTGCGCCGTCCGTGGTGGAGGTCAATCGCGGGGCCGTCGACGATGCCCGCCAGGCGCGCCCTCAGCTACTGCTGGGCTCGATGGGCCCGATCGGTATTGAGTGGTTTGCCGAGGACTCTGTCGAGTATCGTGAAATCCGCGGCATTGCGCGCGAACAGGCGCACGCCTTGCTCAATGCTGGTGTTGACGGTCTGCTGATCGAGACGGTGACGTCTATCCGTAATCTGCAGCCCATGCTTGCCGGCGCCCGAGATGCCGCCGACGGCATGCCTGTTCTGGTGAGTTTTGTCGTTGACGATAAAGGCGACCTGCTGGGCGATGGCCTCAACATCGAGGCAGCCGTTTTGTACGCCGAAAAACACGGCGCAAATTCGGTTGGTGTTAATTGCTGTTCGCTTGCGGCCGCGAACGCGGCGGTGCCCAGGATGGTTGCATCGGCGACTACTCCCGTCACGGTGCGTCCCAACGTAGGCGATCCGGTCCAGACTCAGGATGGCCCCGTATGGCACGAGAACCCCGAAGCTTTCGCGCGCGCATGCATCGAATGGAGACATGCCGGTGCCGCAATGGTGGGCAGTTGCTGTGGAACCACGGCAATCACTACGGCCGCGATGGCCGAGGCGCTCGATATATAAAGGGCAAACCGCTCCATACGGGGCGGTTTTTTTTATTGCTTGCATGTCCTCGGCAGCATTTGCCCAAATGGTGAATGCTGGTGCCGGCAGGTTGCCGAGTGCATGTTGCGGGTATACCCCATGCGTACCATGATCCAAACACTGTGAGGTGTCTGCGCGTGTGCGCGATAATTCATTTTGGAACTGACGGTTGGCGCGCTCGCGTCGATGAGGACTTCACTGCCGATAACGTTGCCCGTATCGCCGATGCCGTCGGCGAGTTGTGGCAAAAGACCAATCCGGGCAAAACGGTATATATAGGGTTCGACACCCGGCCCCTGGCACGCGAGTTCGCTGAGCTTGCGGCGGGCGTGCTAGCAGCGCACGGGCTAGACGCCGTGCTCGCTTCGCGACCTGTCCCGACCCCTGCCCTTACGTGGGCGGCGGCTTATGACGGTGAAGCGTGCGGCGCGCTCATGGTGACGGGGTCCCATCATCCGCAGGGCTATCTGTGCCTCAAGATTCGCATGGGTGACGGCTCGACCGCCAACCAGGATGTCATCGAAGAGCTCGAAGAGACTATGGCTCCCGAGCCAATGGGGATCGAGGGGCAATATCGCACCGCGGATATCATTCCTGACTATATGCAGGCGGTGGCATCGTTTGTCGATGCCGAAGCCATCCGCGCCGCGCACCTGCGCGTGGTTGTCGATCCCATGGGCGGCGCAGCCCAGGGCTATCTAGCCGACTTGCTGCGCGAGCTTGGCGTTGAGGTGCACGAGATTCACGCCGGGCAGGCGTCTGACCAAGAAGATATCTGCCCCGACCCCGTTGAGCCGTGGGTGGACGCTTGCGAGCGCACGGTTATCGAGGACGGAGCTTGCGCTGGCCTGGTGACCGACGGCGACGCCGACCGCATCGGCGCGGTTGACGAGCGCGGCAGATATATACATCCGCATCAGATCATGGCGCTCGTTTTGGGCGACTTGGTTCAATTTCGCAATTTGGAGGGGCGCGTCGTCGTCAATCTTTCATGCTCGACGCTCGTGCGTCGCATTGCCGAGGCGCTTGGCTGCCGCGTGACCGTCAAACCAGTCGGTTTCAAATATATAGCGGCGGAGATGAAGAAGGGCGGCGTCCTCATGGGCGGCGAAGAAGCCGGTGGTATCGGCATCGCCGCGCATATGCCCGAACGCGATGGAATCCTCGCCTGTCTGATTCTGTGTGAGCTTATGGCAAAGACGGACGCGCCTTTGGGCGTTCTGGTCGACCAACTCGAGGACAGTTTTGGTAAGACGAGTTACGGTCGACGCGATTTGCGCCTTGAGGCCGAAGATGCCGAAACGTTACGAACCCTGCTGCCGGGCGTAAACCCCAAGTCGATTTGTGGCAAGGTGCCGCAAAACGTTAGTCATATGGACGGCTTGCGTCTGTCATTTGAGGATGACACGTGGCTGCTGGTCCGTCCTAGCGGGACCGAACCAGTGGTGCGCGTCTACGCCGAGGGGTTCTCGGTGGAAGAACGTGATGAGTTGCTCGATGCTGGCTGTGCTTTAGCTAGGGGGACGTATCCGCTTTAACCATGAGACTGCCTTATATAAAGAGATGCTCGGCGAGCGGTAGGTAACGGCTGGCAAACGTCAGTCGGATCACAAGATGTGTAGGAAATGTGTACGTCCAGATTCCCGCCCGCGGGGGCCCTCCGGTCTGGCAATATATCTCCTTGCCGCGCGGCCCGGTGGAACCGGGAAC
>UQJA01000062.1 GCA_900541285.1 uncultured Collinsella sp. | reverse complement strand
GCCTCTGCCGCCATGTCTCGATGGACGCGAAGGCCCTCTCGTTGAGGTTGGAGACGGTGCCGGAGGACACCGGCGCTCCCCACAGGAGCTCGGAGACGTCCTCGATCCTCCTGGTGGAGACGCCCGCCAGGTACATCTCGACGATGGCCTCCTCGACCGAGGTCTCGCGCCTGCGGTAGCGCTCGATGACGGCCGTCTGGAAGGTCGCCCCGCGGAGCTTCGGCACGCTGAGCTCGACTTCCCCGGCGCCCGTGACGAGCCTCCTCGTGTAGTGGCCGCTGCGGTAGGCCTCCCGGCCCGCCGTCCTCTCGTAGCGCTCGGCCCCGACGAGCTCGGACGCCTCCTCGTCGAGCAGTGCGTTGAGCGTCTCCTCGACGGTCTTCCTCACCAGATTCTTTATGTCGTTGCGCAGCGACTCCTCGTCGACTGATACGATGTTCGCAGACACGGCCCGTGCCCCCTTCGTCGGTGATTTGTTGTTTAGTCGCTAGAAATCATATGACGGGGCGCGGGCCGTGTTCCGCTATGCGGTTGTCAATTTGCGAAAGAAATTATGCGTCACCGATTTAGATGAAATGGTTAGCTCAGCGGAACCGTCTCGATCTGTAACATCTAACGTCCGAAATCGGCCCTACCTGTTACAGATCGAGACAAACGACCGGCCAGACAACCCCAACACAAAGAAAGGCTCCCCTCTCGCCCAGTGGACGGGAGGGGAGCCTTATATGTGACCGCGGCAAAAGGATGGCAATACCGCAGTCGCCCAAAGGGAGGGCCTGGATGCACCGGGCCTAGATAAGGTTCTTGCCAGATACCTTATCGAAGAGGTGGGTCGCGTTCTTCTCGAACTTGAACCAGATGGGGTCGCCCGCCTTGAGCGCACCCTTGGCCTCAAGGTCGACAACGGGAATGATCAGGACGAACTGGCCATCGGGAGCAGTCACGTGGACATGCTCGGTTGAACCCATGAGCTCGGTCACCTCGACGGTACCCTGGAGCGCGCCCTCCTCGCCCTTGTCGGCAAGCAGGATCTGCTCGGGACGCACGCCGGCCGTAATCTCCTTCACGTCGCCACCGTCCCAGTTGAGGGCAAGCTGAGCGCAAGTCTCGGGGGCGAGCGTTACGTTCATATCCTTGGTCTTGACAGTAAAGCCGTTGCCCAAGCGCACCAGCTGGGCATCGAAGAAGTTCATCTGCGGCACGCCGATGAAGCCGGCGACGAAGATGTTCGCGGGATGGTTGAAGACCTCCTGCGGCGTGGCGATCTGCTGGACAACGCCGTCCTTCATGACCACGATGCGGTCGCCAAGGGTCATGGCCTCGGTCTGGTCGTGAGTAACGTAGATGAAGGTGCCCTTGATCTCGTGACGCAGCTTAATGAGCTCGGCACGCATCTGGTTACGCAGCTTGGCGTCCAGGTTGGACAGCGGCTCGTCCATCAGGAAGACCTTGGGATCACGCACGATGGCGCGGCCGATAGCGACACGCTGGCGCTGGCCGCCCGAAAGCGCCTTGGGCTTACGGTCGAGGTACTGGGTAATGCCCAGAATCTCGGCTGCAGAGCGAACCTTACGGTCGATTTCGTCTTTGGGGACCTTCTTGAGCTCAAGCGTAAACGCCATGTTCTCGTACACCGTCATATTGGGGTACAGAGCATAGCTCTGGAACACCATGGCAATGTCGCGGTCCTTGGGCGCCACGTCGTTGACGCGCTTGCCGTCGATGAGCACGTCGCCCGAGGTGATGTCCTCCAGGCCGGCGATCATGCGCATCGTCGTGGACTTACCGCAGCCAGACGGGCCAACGAGGACGATGAACTCCTGGTCGTGAACGGTGAGGTTGAAGTCCTCTACAGCGAGCACACCGTCCTCGGTAACCTTGAGGTTGTGCTTCTTCTCCTCGGTCTTCTTCTTTTTGCCAAAGAAGCCCTTCTTTTTTGACTCGTTGTTGGGATACACCTTCTGAACATGTTTGAGAACGATCTCGGCCATGTCTTTACCTTTCGATACGCGGCGCCGCGCTGAGGGGCGCCGCAGAAACTTGCAAAACAGTTACGGCATCAGCCCTTGACGGCACCTGCCACCACGCCGTCGATGATGTACTTCTGACAGAGGATGTACATGATAACGATAGGGATAACGACCATCATGATGCAGGCCATCATGGGGCCGAGCTCGACGTGGCCGTAGCCGCCGCGGAAGTACTGGATCAAGATAGGAATGGTCTTGTACTTGGTGGAGTCGAGCGTAAGGTAGGGCAGCAGATAGTCGTTCCAGACCCACATGGTCTCGAGGATGCCGACCGAAAGATAGGTGGGCTTCATGATGGGAAGGACGATCTTAAAGAACACCTGGACCGGGTTGCAGCCATCAATCATGGCCGCCTCCTCGATCTCGAGCGGAATGTTCTTTACAAAACCGGCGAACATAAAGACCGCCAGGCCCGCGCCAAAGCCGAGGTAGATAAAGCAGATGTTGAACGGCGTGTTGAAGCCGATGCGGTCCGCCAAATTGGACAGCGTGAACATGAGCATCTGGAAGGGCACGACCATCGAGAAGACGAACAGGTAATAGAAGAAGTTCGAGATCTTGTTGTTGACACGAACCACATACCAAGCGCACATGGAACAGCACACCAAGATCAGCACGACCGACGTGACCGTGATGATGAGCGAGCACATAAATGCCGAGGCAAAGCCTTGCTCGTTAAGAGCGTGCAAGTAGTTTGCAAGGCCGTTGAACGTCTCGGGCGTGAGCAGATCGAACGCCGTGGTGGTGCTGATTGCGGTCGCTTTCTTAAAGGAATTGAGCGCGATCATAAACACGGGGTAGATCCACGCGAGCGACAGGATCGTAAAGAAAATCGAGAGCGCGCGGTTAATAACCTTATCGCGTTTCATTACTGCTGCACCTCCTTGGACCTCGTGGCCTTAAGCTGGATCATGGAGATGGCCACGACCAGGATGCAGAAGATAACCGCCTTGGCCTGACCAATGCCCTGCCATGCGATACCGGCACGCGAATAGAACGTGTTGTAGATGTTCAGGGCGAGCATCTCGGTGGAGTGCGCGGGGGCGCCGCCGGTGAGGGCGAGGTTCTGGTCGAACAGCTTAAAGCCGTTGGTGATGGACAGGAACAGGCAGATGGTGATGGTCGGCATCAGGTTAGGGATCTTAACCTTCCAAAACGTCTGCCATGCCGTAGCGCCGTCGACCTTGGCGGCCTCGATGTAGTCGGACGGAATGGACTGCAGACCAGCGATGTAGATGATCATCATGTAGCCGACCTGCTGCCACAGGGTCAGGATGATAAGGCCCCAGAAGCCAGCAGCAGAGTTAAGAGCGATGAGCTGGGCGCCCACGTTGGAGAGCAGGCAGTTGATCAGAATCTGCCAAATGTAGCCCAGCACGATGCCGCCGATCAGGTTAGGCATAAAGAAGATCGTACGGAAGATGTTGGTGCCTTTGAGCGCCTTGCGGGTGAGCGCCTGCGCAATGGCCAGGGCGATCACGTTGATGAGCACCGTCGACAGGAAGGCAAACGCCACGGTAAAGAAGAACGACGTGGAGAACTGCGGATCGGACAGCGCGCGCACGTAGTTCTCGATACCGACAAAGTGCGCGTTACTAATGATAATAAACTGGCAGAACGAGAGATAGAAGCCCTGGATAAAAGGGATCACGAACCCGATCATAAACGCCAGGCACGTGGGCAGCATAAAGAGCGGCCACCAGCGCTTGAGTGCTTTGCCCATAAAAGGGTCCTTTCAATATGCAGGGGGCGGGCAAACCAACGTCTGCCCGCCCCCTGTCGCTAATCAGATAGCTTGGGCAGCAACTGCTTACTCGGAAGCGGCCTTCTCGGTCTTCCAGCCATCGACGAAGGCGTTCTTGACGCCGTCCCACTTGCTGTTATCGGCAGCGTAGGCAATCAGAGCCTGCTTGAGGTTCTTCTTCCACTCCTCGGAGGGAATGTAGACGAAGTCCCAAGCGACGGTCTTCTTGCCGTCCTTGGCCATGGCAACGGCCTGCTGCGAGAAGACGTTGGTGGTCTCCTTGGCGCTCTTGAACGGAGCGGTCAGGCCCATCTTGTCGGCGATGATGCTGGTCGGGGTGTCAGCGGTGACGCACCAATACATGAAGTCCTCGGTGGCCTTCTGGGCATCCTCGGAAGCCTGGGAACTGACGCACCAGTAGTTCTCGCCGCCGGAGCACAGGCCCTGGTTCTCCTCGCCGTCAACACCGATGTAGATCGGCATCATGCCAATCTGATCGTCGGTCATGCCGGCCTTGACGAGGTCAGAGTAGGCCCAAGAGCCGTTCTGGTAGAAGACGGCCTTGCCGGTTGCGAACTCGTTGGTGGCGTCGTCGCCGGTCTTGGAAGCAAGCTGCGAAGGATCGCAGGTGGAGTCGGTGATGTACAGGTCGAAGATCTGCTTGTAGTTGTCGAGGAACTCACCCTTGATCTCGTCGTCCTCCTGGTTGTGCTCCTTCTCAAACTCGTAGTAGAGCGGCATGTTGGCAAGGTGGGTGGTGTAGCGCCAGCTGGAGGAGTCGTCCATGCCGGCGGAAGTGAAGGCACCCTCGACACCAAGCTCGTCCTTGCGGGCCTGGATGTCATCGGCACAAGCCTTCAGCTTGTCGAAGGAGTTGATGTCCTCGGCCTTGTAGCCAGCCTTCTCGAGCAGCTGCTTGTTGTAAATAATGCCGAAGCTCTCCTGAACCCAGTCGATGCACACATCCTTGCCGTCGGACTGCAGAGCCAGGGAGTCATCAATGAGCTCACCGCGGAGCTTGGTATCGGACAGGTCGGCGCAGTAATCCTTCCAGTTCTTAAGACCGGTGGGGCCGTTGACCTGGAACAGGGTCGGAGCGGAGCTCTTGGACATCTCGGACTTGAGCTTCTCCTCGTAGGTGTTGGAGGCAGCGGTCACGATCTTGACCTCGACGCCCTTCTCCTTCTTATAGGCCTTGGCGATCTCCTTCCACTCCTTGTCGACCTCGGGCTTGAATTGGAGGAAGTAGACCTCGGCAGCGTCACCAGAAGCAGAGGAGCCGGAGCCGGCAGAACCACCGCAACCCACGAGGCCCAGACCAAGAACTGCAGCCGCGGAACCAGCAAAGCCCAGGAACTGCCTTCTGCTCATTTCGTTCTTCATTACAATCCACCCTTTCACACCGTGGCGGCACCCTTTGCCGCCGCCTTCGGAGATTGGCTCGGGGACTTTGCCCCTTTTGCTGATTTGAACGATACGCTATTTGGCTAGTTGTTTGAACAAGTATTACTAGAGCGGTAGAAAAACTTCGGTGAACGGTAATTTCAACTTGATACTTGACAAGTTTTGTATAAACAATTATTTGTTATCGAATGCAGAGAAAACGCCCGGTCAAGCCGATGTACCGTCGGTTTGACCGGGCGTTTTCTCTTTGAGGCCATGAGTCTCGTCAGGCTGCGAGCTAGCCGGCTATCGCTTGGAATTGACACGGTAATGGAAGATCTCGGGGTGTGTGCGAGTGTGCGTCACCTCAAACAAGATACCGTCCGAGGTGTACGACTGACTCTCCATGACGGCAACGCAGTTGTATTTGCCGAGGTCAAGATAGCTGCAGTCCTCATCGTTGGCGAGCTCGACACTCACCGTACGACGGCTCGCCATCACTTTGACACCGCGCTTGTGCTCCAGATAGCCGTAAATAGAATCTGCCGCGATCTCGGGAGTCAGGCCCTTGGCGATCGACGCCAAAAAATAGCCATGGTCCACTTGGCGCGCGTTGCCGTTGAGGCTTCGGACACGCACTACGCGAATCAACTCCTCGCCCACCTTAAAGCCCAGGTGACGAGAGAGTTGCTCGGTGCAAACCAGATGTTCGAAAGACTTAACGTCCGTAGATGCAACGGCATTGTTGCGCTTTGCAAACTCGCCAAACGACTCAACCTCTTCGAGTGCGCCCAACATGTCGGTTTCGCCCTTAAGCCAAATAACGCGCACGCCCTTGCCGTGTATGGGCTGCACAAACATCCCGTCGGCCAGCATACCCAAGGCGCGACGGACGGTATTGCGAGTGCATCCGAACTCCGCGGTCAGCTCGGCTTCGGTTGGCAGCATCTCCTGAAACGCATAGGTCCCATTAATGATGCGCGAGCGTATTTCTCGGTAGATTCCTTCGTATATCGCTTTTGGCATTGTTTCACCTCTACATTATTCATTTCCGGCTAGGCACGATAGCATTTCTTAAAGTTGTTTAAACCGAATATCGGTAAAGCGACAGGATTTAACCGTTGACGGTTTCTGTCATGCCCAAATCGGTTTCGCTCAAAACTGCCGGTACGACAATCGTCTGGTCCTCTACAATGAATCCATTGTTTAAACGTTTCCCCACGCGCAACGCGCCTCGATATTCGGAAGGCAGAACATGCTGCAAAAAATCCAACGCTTTGGCGGGGCAATGTTCGCGCCCGCCATGCTGTTTTCTATATCAGGCCTCATGGTCGGCGTCTCCGCTCTCGCAACGACTGCGGACATCGTCGGCGATCTCGCCGTATACGGAACCCCTTGGTACGCTTTTTGGACCATCATCCAGCGCGGCTCGTGGACGGTCTTTAAACGCCTCCCGCTCCTTTTTGCCGTAGCGCTGCCCATCGGTCTTGCCCAAAAACAACCGGCTCGTTGCTGCCTCGAGGCTCTCGTCGCCTATTTTGCCTACTGCTTCTTTTTGAGCGAGATCATTAAGCTGAGCGGAGACAATCTTGGACTTAAGTACCCGTCGTCTTTGACCTCCGCTAGCGGCATCACCATCATCGACGGCATCAAGACGCTCGACACCGGCATTATCGGCCCGCTGGCGGTATCGGCAACCGTCGTCGCCATCCATGACCGCTTCTACGATGCCAAGGTTCCCGATTGGCTCGGCACCTTCTCGGGCTCCTCGCTGGTCTACCTCATCAGCTTTTTTGCCGTGTTTGCCCTTGCCGCTATCTCGGCCGCCATCGTGCCCTCCGTATACGCAATGACCGAAACGCTGCGCCATGCACTTACGAGCGTCGGCCCCTTTGGCGTGGGCATCTTTGTGCTTTTGGAGCGAGCGCTCGAGCCCATGGGGCTGCACCACCTGCTCTACATGCCGATCTACTACGACAACCTGGTCATTAACGACGGCATCTACGCCACGTGGAGCAGCTTGCTCCCCATCCTCTCCCATAGCACGCGCCCCCTTAATGAACTTGCGCCGTGGGCCGGTTTTACCGCCACCGGCTGGGTCAAGCTCTTTGGCCTTCCCGCCATCGCAGCCGCGTTCTACTCCACCGCAAAACCAGAGCGCCGCGCCGGCCTTAAGGTCATCCTTTTGCCCGCCATCGTCGCCTCGGTGGTTTGCGGCGTTACCGAGCCACTCGAGTTTCTCTTTATGTTCACCCACCCCGGGCTCTTTTTGCTCTACGCCGTCTTATCGTCTTGCCTTGCCACAACCATGAATCTCTTTGGCATCGTCGGCATCTTCTCGGGCGGCCTGATTGAGATGGCAGCCTTCAATTTTATTCCGCTCATGCGCACGCATGCCGGTGCCTATCTTTTGGCGCTCGGTATCGGCCTTGCCTTTAGCCTCATCTTTTTTGTTAGTTTTCGAGCACTCATCTTGGTCTATGACCTTAAGACTCCGGGCCGCGAGGATCATGTCGCCAATCGCGCGGCAATCGATTGTTTAACGGGAAGCGACTTTGCCAAAGAGCAATCTCCCAATGACGAGGTCAATAGTCGATCCGATCAAGATCACGTCCTCGCTGAGCGGGTAATTCAGCTTTTAGGTGGCGTTGGCAATATCGTGGGCGCAACCAACTGCGCCACGCGCCTGCGCGTCGAGGTCGCAGACCCTTCCATCGTTGCAGATAACGCGTCGTTTGTCGCGGTGGGCGCCAAGGGCCTCATCATTACGGGCAAGACCGCCCAGGTGATCATCGGCATCTCCGTTCCCCGCGTTAAAGAGCATTTTGACCAGATCATGGGCCTCGAGCCGGAATTTGTGCCCACCACCTCGGCCTCCCCTGCCGCCAGCGCAGCCCATAAGCGCGGCAATATTTGCTTCTTCGATATCGACGGAACGCTCGCCTGGCAAGACCCCAGGCTCGCCCAAGACCTTCCCGAAGACGAGCGGGACCTCTCCCCCTATCCCAACGAGGCGGTTTCGCAGGCAATCCGCGAGTTTGTCGCCAACGGCAACATGGCCTTTATCTGCACGGGACGCACCCTGAGCTGCATCCACCCCAAACTTCTTGAGCTGCCTTGGACCGGCATCGTCTGTCTTGCGGGCGGTTACGCCGAGATCAACGGACACGCAATTCGCGATCTGTCGATGACGCCCAGCATGCTGCAGCGTCTTGCCCCCTACCTTGAGCAATCGGGCGAGGTCATCCGCTTTGAGGGCCTCAACGGCGTCGTGCGCATGAGTGCCGATGCGCCCGATGCTCCCGGATACGCGCGCACCCTGGGCGACGCAGTCACGCAGCTGCAACATTACAGTGTCTACAAGATCTTGATGTCTACATCACTCGCCAACCACATCGCTCAAGATAAGGCACTTGAGCCGCTGCTGTGCTTTAACGAGCTCGAACTCGAGGTAACCGAAATCTCGCCCCGCGAATGCACGAAGCGCGGGGGCATCCAGTCTGTACTCGACGCCCTCGATCCCCACCACGGAACCGTATACGGCATCGGCGACGCCAGCAATGACGTCTCGCTGATGAACGCCGTCGATGTCGGTATCGCCATGGGCAATGCGCCGGACTATCTCAAGGATAAGGCCGATTACGTGACCGACACCGTCGATCACGACGGTGTCGTTGCGGCGCTCGAGCATTTTGGGCTGATTTAGGCGCGCTCCATCAAACGCACGCCCGTTGTCCCAAATCGCCAAAACTGCCGCGCCAAACGCCCTAATGTGGCAATATGTTGTCTGCATATTGCATCAACGCAACCTCAGAAAGAATGCGAGAACCCGTGTCCAGTCCGTTTACCAGCTTTTTAGCCCAGCACTTTGACCAGATTAACGACTATCTGGCCACGTTCTTTGACGGACAGGCGACCTCTGCCGATATCGAGCGCTACCTGTACGCGCCGCTCTCGGCTTTTACGGCCAACGCCGGCAAGCGCCACCGCCCGCTTATCTGCATGCTCGCCGCAACCGCAGTGGGCGGTAGCTTTGAGAGCGCCCGCAGCGCCGCGGCAGCCATCGAGCATTTCCAGTCGGGCGCGCTGATCCACGACGACATCGCCGACAACGGACAGCTTCGTCGAGGCAAGCCCTGCATGCACCTTACCGAGGGCACGGGCCTTGCCATCAATTGTGGCGACCTGGCGCTCACCATGGTCACCAAGACGGTTCTCGACGACCCTACGCTGGAGTCCGACGTGAAGCTGCGCGTGCTCCACGAGCTTACCGAGATGATCGTCCGCACCATTGAGGGTCAAGCACTCGACCTGGGTTGGGTCCGTGACGGGCGCTTTGATATCTCGGTTGATGACTACCTGGACATGGCGACGCACAAGACCGCGTTTTACAGCGGAGCCACGCCGCTTGCCGCCGGAGCCATTATCGGCGGCGGGAGCGGTGAGCAAATCGAAGCGCTGCGCGCCTTTGGCCTGCACACAGGCCTTGCCTTTCAGATTCAGGACGACCTGCTCAACCTTGTCGGCACTAAGGAAGCCGCCAACAAGGACTTCCGCACCGACATCACCGAGGGCAAGCGCACGCTTGTCGCCGTACACGCCCTCTCTGATGAGCGCCACCACGACGAGGTCGAGGCGATTCTTTCCTCAGGCACCGATAATCCCGCGCAGCTCGCACGCGCCGTGGAGATCTTCCAGGAGACCGGCTCCATCGATTACGCCCACACTTACGCGCTCGACCTGACCGCTAAGGCCAAAGCGGCCATTGAGAACGTTGAGCTTGATCCGCACGCACGCGAGCTGTTCCTCTCCATGGCAGATTTCTTTGTGGAGCGTCTTAACTAACGGGGGTTATAAAACCTGTCAGCAGCGTATTTAGGCACAACTTGCTACACTGTTGAGTGCATGTTTATGCATCCCTTTGCGTTGTCTATCCGACAGACGCTCAAATAGTACGAATGGTACGCCGAAAGGGGTTCGTTCATGGAACCTATTACAACGGGCATGCAAGGAGCAGCCGTCGAGGACGTGCAGTCTCGTCTCCTGCAGCTCGGCTACACGATTGATGCCGCCGAAGTCACCGACAAGCACTTTGGAGCCACCACTGAGCAGGCCGTCAGCACCTTCAGGCTCGACAGAGGCCTTGCTGCCGGTCATGCCGTCGATATCCCCTGCTGGAGCGCCCTTGTAGACGCTTCGTATAAGCTGGGCGACCGCACTCTCTATCTGCGCATGCCCAATTTCCATGGCGCCGATGTGCAGGCCCTGCAGCGCGCTCTCAACGTTTTGGGCTTTGCCTGTGGCGAAGACGACGGCTACTTTGGTCCGCATACCGAGGCCGCCCTGCAGCAGTTCCAGGAAAATGTCGGCCTGTTTGCCGACGGCATGGCCTTCCAGGACACCTACGCCTACATCAACCGCCTGCACCATGTGTGGGAGGGCAAGCCCTCGGTCACCGAAGCCGAGTCCCGCATCGGTTTTGCTCGCGCCGCCAACGTGCTCGAGCGCTTCCAGATTGCCGTTATCGGCGAGGACCCCATCGCACGCAGTGTTGCGTCGCGCATGTGGAATATCGCCACGGCAACGACCGACAACAGCGGCATGATGCTCTGCGACTCCGAGGTCCCAACCGACGTTGACCTAGTGCTCGAGATCGCAAGCGATGAGCTGCCCGCAGATGCAGCGCCGCGCGCCACGATCGCCCTCGCCGAGTGCCACAACCTGGCCCAGCGCATCCGCACCGCCAATGTCGCCGCGCAGCAGAAGCCGGCTCGCATTCGCATTGAGCTCACGGGCATGACGCGCTACAACGGCACCTTCACGGCCAGCGACGCGCAGACACTCGCCGTACGCCTGCTCGATGGCGTTTGCGATGCCCTCGCAGATTAGGTAAACTAAACGAGTTGCTTTTGGGCAACACCACACATTGGGACGTAGTTCAACGGTAGAACTCCGGTTTTTGGTGCCGGCTGTTGGGGGTTCGAATCCCTCCGTCCCAGCCAAAGAAACCAGCCTCTCGAACGCATAGCCGATCGGGAGGTTTTTCTTGTGGGCAAGCGGAGGGATTCGAACCCGCAAGGGTGCGGAGCTGAGGAAACGCGAAGCGTTTTCCAGCGCAGCACGCAAGAAGCGAAGCGACGCAGCGGAACGCGGCCGCCGACCAGGCGGACGCGGAATCCCTCCGTCCCACATCAGCCATGGGCTCCTCGCGTTAAGAAAATCGAGCCAACGCCGCCAAGCGGAGGGATTCGAACCCGCC
>UQJA01000061.1 GCA_900541285.1 uncultured Collinsella sp. | reverse complement strand
CGCCCGCTTTCCCCGGGCCCCGGCGGCCAGCCCCATCCCGCAGCCGTCGACGACCTCCTGCGTGTTGCCGCTGTGGCTGCAGGCGATGACGAGCGACTTCTCGCCAAGACTCTTGGGAGCCATCAGGCAAAACTCGCGCGCCGTGTAGACCGTCGAGGTAAACGTGGTGGCCTCACGCTTGAGCAGCTCGTTGGCCGGCATGAGATCGATCATCGAACCGCCGCAAGCGATCCAAAAGACGTTCTCGATCTTGCCCTTGCGCTCGATGATTTCCTGAACCAGATCATGTGCGTTCATGCTGATGCTCCTCCTTGTGGGACGGCTTTGAACGACGACAGCTCGTACCTGCTGTCGTTCTATGTTGTCCTATTTATAGCACGTGTAACAACGCCCGTGAAGTCATCTCAGCAAATTTGTTCTATGTTGTTCTATCTGTGGACGTTAGATGTCGAAGACGTAGCGCGAGCCCACGATCTTTTGGCGGCCGAGCAGTAGAGGGCGCCCGCCGGCGTCGGTAAAGTAGGCCTCCATATAGAAGAGAGGCTCGCCGACCGGCACCTCCAGCAGCGGGGCCGTCTGAGTATCGGCAAGCGCAATCTCCACGGTGCAGGGGTCGGACTTGAGCGGCGCGCGACCCGAATGCTCGGCAACGAGCGCAAAGATTGAGTTATCGGTGAGGTCCTCGTCGGCCAGCGTCTGCAGGTAGGGATGGTCGGCAAGCACAAAGGCGTTGTTCTCGAGCATGACGGGGATGCTGTCGGCCGTGCGCACGCGCTCGACCACGATAAGCTCGCAGCCGGGCTCCACGCCAAAGAACGCCGCATCCTCGTGCGTCGCCGCGACCACCGTGCGCGACACCAGACGCGCACCCGGCACCATGTCGTTGGCAGCACAACCCTCAGTAAAGCTCTGGACGTCACCCTTCTGGCGAATCTTGCGCTTGAGCTTGGGGGCGCACACAAACGTGCCCCTCCCCTGCTGGCGGTTGAGATACCCCGCGCGCGACAACTCCTCGATGGCACGGCGCACGGTGATGCGCCCCACGCCGTAGGACTTCGCGAGCTCCATCTCGGCAGGGATGCGCGAGCCGGCGGGGTACACGCCGCGCGCGATCTCGCCCTTTAGGTCGACCATGACCTGCTGGTACAGCGGCACGGCGGGCACGTCAGTGCGGTCGGTTTTATCGTCGAATGCCATCGTTACACTCCATCCCGCGCATGCTCGGACTCAAATTCTTCAATCGCCGCCATAAACTGCTCGCCAAAGGCGTCGGCTTTTTTCTCGCCAATGCCGTTGACCTGGATCAGCTCCTCGCGCGTCTGCGGACGCAGGCGGCACAGGCCGCGCAGGGCCTTGTCGGAAAAGACCATATACGGCGCCATCTCCAGCTCGGTCGAGATCTCCTTGCGGAGGGCACGCAGGCGCTCGAACAGCTCGGTATCGTCGCCAACGCGCGGGCGCTGATCCAGCTCGGCCTCCTCGCGCAGCAGATCGACGGCGCGGCGGGCGCGGGCCGAGGCCTTGCGCTTGGACGCGCGACGCTTAACGGTAAAGGCGAACGCCTCGTCCTCGACCTCGCCGGCACGCGGACCCAGTCCCACGACCGGGTACTGCCCCTGCGAGGTGGCCAGATAACCGCGGCCGCACAGCTGGCCGATGATGTCCTTGATGCGCCCGACCGATTCGCTCGACAGCTCACCGTAGCCGCGGTCCTCGTCCAGATGCATCTGGCGAATGCGCTCGGTGTTGCCGCCATGGAGCACGTCGGCGACCAGCGATTTGCCAAAGCGCATGGGGCGCGTGGCCACATAGCGCACGGCGGCGCGGGCCATATCGGTGACGTCCTCGACCTCGAACTGCGTGAGGCAGTTGCTACAGTTGCCGCAGCCCTCGGCGTCGTCTGTGGTGCCGCCCGCAGCAGCCGCAACCGCATGCTCGGCCGCGGCTTCGTCGCCAAAGTAGCGCAGCATGTATTCGCGCAGGCAGCCGGTGGTATTGCAGTAGCCCTCCATCTGGCTGAGCAGGCGATAACGGTTCTGGAGCGCCCACGCGCGCTGCTCGTCGTCAAGCGCCTCGTCGGCCGCATCGCCGCGGTCGATCAAAAAGCGCCGCATGCGGAAATCGTTACCGTTCCACAGCAGATGGCAGCTGGCCGGGTCGCCATCTCGGCCGGCGCGACCCGCCTCTTGGTAGTAGGCCTCGATGCTCTCGGGCACGTTGTTGTGAATCACGTAACGCACGTTGGGCTTGTCGATGCCCATGCCAAAGGCGTTGGTGGCAACCATCACCTGGATGTCGTCGTCGATAAAGGCACGCTGGCTCTGGCGGCGGGCGTCGTTGCCCATGCCGGCATGGTAGCGCCCCACACGAATGCCGCTGGGGCCCAGTGCCTCGGCAAGCTCCGCGGCCAGCGCATCGACCGTCTTGCGAGTCGAGCAATACACGATGCCGCTCTCGCTCGAATGCGCGATCACATAGTCGCGCACCCACGCGGCCTTGGCCTTGTCGCCCATCTCCTCGCAGCCAAAGTAGAGGTTCTTGCGATCGAAGCCCGTCACCACGGTCGCGGGGTTTTGCAGTCCGAGCATCTGCTGAATGTCCGCGCGCACGCGCTCAGTCGCCGTGGCGGTAAAGGCCGCCACGATGGGGCGCTGCGGCAGGGAATCGATGAACTCGCGAATCTGCAGGTAGGCGGGGCGGAAATCCTGGCCCCATTGGCTCACGCAGTGGGCCTCGTCAATAGCCACGAGCGGCACGCCAATGCCGGCGGAACCCGCGGCCTCCTGGGCAAAGGCTAAAAAGCGCGGCTCGAGCAGGCGCTCGGGCGCCACGTACATAAGCTGGTAGCGGCCCTCGCGCGCCCGCTTGAGCACGGTGTTTTGCTGGGCCGGAGTAAGACTGGAGTTGAGATAGCTGGGTCGCGCACCCGCCGCGAGCAACGCGCGGGTCTGGTCCTCCATAAGCGACAGCAGCGGACTCACCACAAAGGTAATGCCGGGCAGCATAAGCGCGGGCACCTGGTAGCAAATGGACTTGCCGGCGCCCGTGGGCATAACACCCAGCGCATCGCGACCGGCAAGGATCGCATCGACCATGCGGTCCTGCCCCGGGCGAAACGAGGTGTAGCCAAAATAGGCGCCGAGCGTGTCAAGCGCCATCTGCTGCATGCTATCGGTCATGGTTTCCTAACGTCCAAGTCATCTGCCGCCGATTATACGCCGCCACGCGGACCGGCGTCGCCCGGCTGCCAGCCACGCTCATTCTGCGGGTAGTCATTGGGAACGTTCTTGAATGACTAGCCATTTAAGAACGTCCCCAATGACTAAGGAGTGTCCCCAGGTGCCGGCAGAAGAGAAACGTCTCCAAGTGCCGGCCCAGCAACGCCGATGTTTCATCTCTTGACAAGCACGGAAACGCCGCAGGTTGAGCATAAGCCAGCGAAAACGCCCCTAAGCGAGCAAGGTGACGTGAAAGAGGAGGGAAGCGTACTTCGGTACGCGACCGACGATTGAACGTCAGATTGCCGCTTAGGGGCGTTTGCAGCGTCGAGCCGTTACGCGGTTTGGTAAAACCGCGTAACTTACATCACCATGACGTAGCGCGATCCCACGTAGTACTGCTTACCCATCAAAACCGGCTCGTCATCGGGACCGGTAAAGCCGGCACGCAGGTTGAGCAGCGGATCGTGCGGAGCAATGCCCAGCTCGGCCGCCTGCTCGGCGTTAGCTCGAACGGCCTCGACCGTACGGTAGCCAACCGAGACAATCGGCGTTCCGCCAACACGCTCGACCTCGGCAAAAATCGACTTGTCCTCAAGATCGGCCGTCAACAGCTCACGGTAGGCGTCAAACGGCACAAAGATGTTCTCCTCAAAGATGGGCTCGCCGTCGGCCGTACGCACGCGCTTGATATGCAGCAGCAGCGCATCCTTCTGCAGGCCAAAGAACTCCATCTCGTTTTGGCGCGCCGGAACGATCTGGCGATCGATCACGTGCGCACCGGCCTTCATGCCGTTGCCGGCACACAGCGCGGTAAACGTCTGCAGCGTCGAGGCGTGAAACTGGCGGTTGATGTGCGGCGTGGAGACAAAGGTGCCGCGGCCCTGCTGCTTAACCAGGTAACCATCGGAGCACAGCTCCTCGACAGCGCGGCGCACCGTAATACGGCTCACCTCGTACTGCTCGGCTAGTTCAAGCTCGGACGGAATACGCTCCTTGGGTGCATAAACACCTTTCTCGATCGCATCCTTGATTTCGTCATAAATCTGCTGGTAAAGCGGTGCATTTTTGGGCGCAGGCATATCTGATCACTCTTATCAAAATAGCTAAATTTCTAATACGTATATAACGTCTAGTTTCATGTTACCTCATATTGATAAAACGATACACCCTCCCTACCAAAAAGCGACAGCTTCATTTTGGTAGGTTTTATCTGGGCAAACGAGAGCCCTCGAAAGCAACGGGGCTTTCGGGGGGGCTCGTTCGGATGGGTTGCGCAGGACCGGCAAAATGCCAATACCCTACTTGCCGTCATCCTGCTGCAGGCTGTCCTGTTCGCTGAGGCGCGCCTGCCTGCTGGCCATGCGTGCGGGCTTGTCGGGATCGGGAACGGCCGTGGGCATGGGCTCGTCGACATGACCGCCCCACCAGCCGCCCACAAAGTTGAGCGTGTGGAACACGTTGATCACGGCGCCGGGATCAACGTCGCACACCAACTTGATAATGTCCTGGCTCTCGTAGGTCGAAACAACGGTGTTCAGCAGGTACATCTTTTCGCGGCTGTATCCGCCGACGACCTCGGCGCAGCTAATGCCGTGCTGAAAATGGTTTACGTAGGCAGTCATGACCTCGTCTGCCTTGCGCGTCGTAATCTGCAGCGTCACGCGGTCGTAGCGACGATAGAAACTGTCGATGGTCTTGGTCGAAATAAACTGGAACACGATGGAGTACGCCGCGTTGTCCCAGCCAAACATAAAGCCAAAGATCGCCAGGATAAAGCAATTGAAACCAAAGATAACGCCCCAGATGGTCTTGCCCGTGTGGTTGGAGACCCACAGCGCGATAAAGTCGGTGCCACCGGTAGATGCGCCGGACTTTAGCGCGATGGCAGCGCCCAGACCCGAGACCACGCCGCCAAAAATGATGAGCATAATCTTGTCGCCCAAAAATGGAGCGAAGTGAAAGACGTTGAGGAACAGCGACGAGAGCACGACCTGCATCATCGAGAAGATGACGAAGCACTTGCTAATGCCGCTCCAGCATAGGAGCGCCACGGGAATGTTGAGCGCAAGCATGCCGAGCGAGATGTCGATGTGAACGCCGCCCAGCGAGGTAACGCGATCGAGCAGGACCGCAACGCCGGTGAGGCCGCTCGGAAGCAAGTCGGCGGGCTGAATGAACGCCTGGATCAGGAATGTCTGGAGAACGGCGGAAATCGTGACCGCCACGGCAGTAATAGCGCGGCGGACGATGGTGAGGCGGCCGAGTACGAGCACTCGGTCCGTGAGCTGATCGATGGCGTTCGCCACGCAGGCTCCTTTCGAAGGCAGATGTAGTTGTGGGGTATGTCCGCGATTTTAGCATGGACCACCACGAAGGTGCCTGTCCCCTTTGTGGTGGTTTTGCTGCTAAATGGCAGGTAGGATGTCGGTCAGATTGTCGATGATAACGTCGGCGGCGGACTGATCTAGGTTGACGCCCTCGTGCGGACGCAGCGCCAGGACGCGGGCGCCGGAGCGCTTGCCGGCCTCGATGCCCAAAGGCGAGTCCTCGATAACCAGGCATTCGGCAGGCTCCACCCCCAGCGCCTCCATGGCACGCAGGTAGATCTCGGGGTCGGGCTTAAACGCACTGCACTCGTGACCGCTGATGGTGTAGTCCAGCACGTCGGCGATACCGGCAATCCCCACCAGCTCGTCAATGAGCTCGCGATAGGACGAGCTTGCGATGGCGCACTTCACGCCGCGCTCGTGCAGCTTGCGCATCACCGGCTCCGTCTGCTCGTTGAGCAGCTCGGCATACGGAACGGGATGGTCTGGGCTGTAGACCTGCTTGTACTCCACGCGCAGGCGCTCGCGCAGCTCAACATCGTCAGGTACCAGCGACTTCCAAATGGCGGGCTCGTTAGACCCCGAAAGATCGGGGATCTCGTCAAAGTGAAAGCCCTTCTCCTCCATAAACGCCACGCGACGACGGTTGTAGAACCACTCGGTATCGACCAGCACGCCGTCCATGTCAAACAGTACTGCCTTGATCATACGTATCTCCTTTCGATAGCAAAAAAGGGGACGGGGCGAAAACCCCATCCCCTCTCAATCAACCCGTAAGGTCTACTTACTTGTGATTAGTAGGAAAGCTTCCACATGTAGCGACGCATGGTCAGCGGGTGCTGACGGGCCTCGGCGATCTGGTTGCCGTACTCGCGCATAACGGCGAGGTGCAGCAGCGGGTTGAAGTAGGTGACGACGCTCGCGGGCACGGCGTCAGCCAGGCCGTAGTCCTTGGAGTCGATCAGAGCGACCTTGGCGCCCATGCGCTCAAGGAAGGTGAGGGCGCGGGCGTCCATCGGACGGGTAGCGCCATCGGACATGAAGAAGACGTAGGGCTTACCCTCGGTGGAAACCTCGAACGGGCCGTGGAAGTACTCGCCGGTGTTGTAGGCGGCGGCGTCGATCCACTGCATCTCGGTGAACAGGAAGGCGGCGTGAGAGTAAGCCATCTTCTCGGAGGCACCAGAGGCCATGAAGTAAATCATCTTGTCGTCCTTGAAGTCCTCAGCGAACTTCTTGGCGAGCTTCTTGCAGGACTGAGCAGCGTTCTCGCAGAGATCGAAGACGTTGGTGAGGCCGGTGATCATGTCGTCGTACTTGTCATAGCCCTCGGTCTGCTGAAGGATCTCGAGAGCAAGAGCGATGGCATAGCCGGGCTTCTCGCACTTGGCAGCGAAGTTGGCGTGGAAGCCGTGAACGATGACGTAGTCGGCGTCGACGGTCAGAGCGGAGCCAGCCTTGTTGGTGAGGGAGACGACCGGGCAGTTGTGCTTCTTGGCGGTCTTGTTAGCCTCAACGGTCTCGGGCGTGGAGCCACCGAGGGAGCAGGTGATCACGAAGGTGTGCTCGTTGACCCAGGAAGGCGTGTCGTAGTTGAACTCGTTAGCGGTGAAGATCTGAACGTTCAGCTTGTCCGTGTTGTTGGCCAGGAAGTACTTGGCGGGGTACAGGTCGGACATGGAAGCACCGCAGCCGACGAAGGCGACACTGTGGATCTCGTGGTTGGACAGGACGTCAGCGACGATCTGCTTAGGGAGGTTAAGGTCGATCTCGTACATCTGACACATTCCTTTCGATTTTTGCGGCGCCACATTGCCGGGCGCTCGCAGGGTTACCGTGGTTTGGACCGAGTCGCCGGTCCGTTGAGGATGCGACAAGGGGACTGTCCCATTGTCGCATTTTGGGGATGGAAGCCTGCCTGGGGTATGGGATGCCAGGCAGGCCCCCGGGGGAAAGCGGTTAGGCGCTTGGTCGCGACTAGGCCAGAATGCCGGCCGCGGAGAGGGCGATGCCGCCCACGATGGCGATCGCGAGAAGCCAACCGGTGTTGACGTTCTTCTTGATGAGCCAGTACATAAGGCCGGTGAGGCCGAGGGAGATCATCTGGGGCATCATGCCGTCCAGGATGTCCTGGATAACAACGGTGCCCTCAGCGAACTGCAGCGGGGTGGTGGCGCCGATCAGCGTAGCGATCATGCCGCCCACGGACATAAGGCCCACGATGCCGCAGACATACATGAGCTTCTCCATGAGGTCGCCGCCCTGAAGCTTGCTCAGGTACTCGTGGCCGCCCTGATAGCCCATCTTGGCTGCGAACCAAGTGATCAGCACAGAGGGGACGATGGAGATGAGCATGGCCAGGATCGGGCCCATGATGGAGCCCTGCTGAGCCAGCTGAACGCCCAGGCCAAAAGCGATAACGCGGATGGTACCCTGGAAGAAGGAGTCACCGATGCCGGAAAGCGGACCCATGAGGGAGGTCTTGACCGCGTTGATCGAATCGGGATCGAAGTTCTCGGGATCCTTGGCGTACTCCTCCTCCATGGAGGCGGTGAGGCCCAGGATAAAGGCGCTCGTCTGCGGGGTGCAGTTGTAGAACGCCATGTGACGGTGGTAAGCCTCTTTCTTAGCAGCGAGCTGCTTGGGGTCGGACTCGTCCGGATAGAGGCGGTCGAGCGTGGGAACCATGCCGTAGAGGAAGCCCATGTTCATCTGACGCTCGTAGTTCCAAGAGGCCTGGATGGCCCAGGAGCGCCAGAAGAACTGGCTGACCTTCTTGTTCAGGGACACGTCCTTGGTTGCGGTTGCCATAGTGTGTTCCTCCTTAGTCTTCGTCGTCTTCGAGCGGATCGTAGTCGGAATCGACACCGGCGGCTGCATGGGAACCGTTGAACTTGAAGCCCATGAAGACGACAGCCAGGCACACACCGATCAGAGCGACCGCGATGACGGACAGGTTGAGGTAAGCGGCGAGCAGGAAACCGATGAACAGGAACGGAGTCATACCCTTCTTGATCATCATGGTGAGCAGCAGGGCCAAGCCGTAGGCGGTCATGATCTTGGTCGAAACGTTAAGACCAGTGGACAGCCACTCGGGAACCATGTTGACGATGGCCTGAACCAGGTCGGTGCCAACAAAGACGGCGAGGAAGATCGGCAGGAAGTACATGATGGCGTACAGACCGGAGCCGGCGCAGATGTGCATACGGTAGGCGGTCTTGAACTTTCCGTTATCGATCGCGCTATCGGCCACATGGGTGAGGGCGGCGATGATGGAACGGAAGACAATGCCGAGGAGCTGACCCAGGACGGCGACCGGGATGGCGATCGTCATGGCGGTCTCGGCGGAAGCATCGGTCAGGCATGCGAAGGCAGCGGCCACGATGCCGCCCAGGACCATATCGGGCGGAACGGCAGCGCCGACCTGCACCAGGCCCATGGACACGAGCTCGACGGCGGCACCGACGGCAAGGCCGGTGGGCACATCGCCCAGCAGCAGACCGACGAGCGTAGCGCCAACGAGGGGCTGCTCGAAGTTAAGACGACCGAGCAGGCGGGAGTCCCACATGCAGAACACGCCGACGAGGCCGACGAGCACCGCACTGATGAACGTATTCATACCCTTCTCCTTTCAGTCAGGCAAAAGCCTGGTTGATTACAGCTTGGCGTCGATGTCGACGCTCTGATACGTAGGGGTCTGCTGGACATAGAGCTTGATGCCCATGTCGAGCAGCTGGTTGACGTCGGCCTTCTGGGCGGCGTCGAAGAAGACGGAGCTGTCCTTGCCGCCGACCTGATCGGCACCGTCGTGGTTGGCGGTGGCGCCCAGGTTGATGGCGTCGAGCTTGTAGCCCTGGCAGAACTGCAGCATCTCGGCCGTGTTGCCAAAGACGAACATGACGCGCTCGCCGAGGGTGTTGAGCTTGTCCATCTTGGCGAGGGCACGCTCGACGGTGAAGACGTTCAGGCGCACGCCCTGGGGCTTGGCCAACTTAAGAGCGCCCTTCTTGATGTCATCGTTGGCGGCAGCGTTGTCGACGACGATGATGCGCTCAGCCTGGACCTTGGTGGTCCAGGTAAAGACGACCTGGCCGTGCAGCAGACGGTAGTCAAGACGTGCGAGGACGATCTTGGCGGGACCGGAGCTGTGACGGGACGCCTTGGCCTTCTTGGCGGGAGCCGCGGCGGCCTCGACCGGTGCGTTGGGGTTGGTCAGACCGGTGCGGGCCTCATTGATGAGGGCCGCGAGCTCGGCACCCTTGACGGGGACGGGGCTCATAGCGAGCGTGAGCGCCAGCGGGATGTTGAAACCGCTGACAACCGTAAACTTCGTGCCGTTCTTGGAAAGCTCGACCATGTTGTTGTTGACCGAGCTGCCGAGCATATCGGTCAGCACATAGACGGTGTCGTCCGCGTTGAACGTAGCGATCATGGCGTCCACCTTATTGGTGATGGGCTCCTTGTCGTCACGAGCAAGCGACACGACGTGGACGTTCGACACGTCGCCGAGAACCATCTCGAGCGTGTCTTTGGCGCCTGCGGCCAGGCCGCCATGAGATGCGAGAATGATCTGATTCATCTTGCCTCCTCCTTTTCGTTATGGTCATTATAACGTCTTATACGTTGCTTATATTGCTAATTAGTATAAAGACCGTTCGCGGGTGAAAATCGACCGTTGACGGGTTTAACGTACTCGAAACGTTGGGCTGGGTAGGCCGGCGCTAGCTGGATAACCCCAGGTCAGACCCTGCGCGCAATCCCCTATCGCACGAAGTACCAGGGGCTTTCCTGTACGGTGGGTTCCAGCGCAATGCCGGTGCGTTCCTTAAACAGATCCATGTCCTGAGATTTTTCGGTCCACCACGCGTTGGGCTTAAAGGTCATGCTCTCAATGACATGACCGACAAACACACTGTTGCGCAGCTTGGAGAAGTCGGTGTTCATAATCAGGATGGACGCGAGCACCAGCACGATGCCCAGGACTTTAATCGCGCCGGCGGGCTCGGCGTAGACACCAATGCCCACCAGTACGGTGACGACCGTCTCGAAAGACATTACGACGGGAACTTTCGATGTCTCGAGCCCCATGGACAGACCCTGCATATATAAGATGTAAGCAACGGCTGTGGGGATGAGTCCAAAGCCAAGGAACAGCAGCAGCAGCTGTGGCGACATTGCCGCGGCGACATCCGGCCACGGAGCCGCGATAGCTGCCATAACCGCACCGCCAAAAACAAAGCCCCAAAACGTGACAGCCAGCGGGTGGACCGTCTTGGTTGCTATTCGGCTAAACACCGCGAGCGACGCACCACAAAGGCCTGCAATCACGCCCGACGTGACGCCCCAAACCGAAAAATGAAAACCGGAAAGGTCGCCATTGGTCACTGCAAGCACGCAGCCTACGATGTTAAAGACAATGGCAACGAGCTTGTTGGGGGTCACGTCCTCGCGATAAAGCACGCGGCCGAGCATGACGCCAAACACCGGCGAGGTGTAGAGCAGCACCGAGGCCGTGGACATGCCCACCTCGCCCATGCACTCGTAATAACAGGTGTTGGCGGCGGCCAAGCCGACGATACCGACAAGCGCGCAGGGAACAAGCTCTTTAGGGCTTGCCTTGAACAGGGCCAGCGGACCCTGAGCCACGGTAGACCCCTCACCCGGACGGCAGCCCATAAACATCAGGACCGGCGCCAAGATAAGCGCTCCGACCAACAAGCGAAAGGCAGCCATGCTCTGGGACGAAACGCCCATGGCCGAGATGCCGTTTACAAAGATTCCGATGCTGCCCCACATAAGCGCGGCGACCAGCACCAGCACATAGCCCAGATTGCTTTTCTTCAACGCAGCCTCCTCGGTATTGTTTCCAATATGTTTCACACTACGTTATAGTCGTTATATACATTTTTCAAGACACAAATCGCCGAACGGAAAAGTGATCCGTTTTCCTCCGTCCTCAGCGGATTACTTGGCGGTTGCGGTGAAATAGTTCCTAAATAGAGGCTTGGGGGTGCGGACGATTTCTTGGACCGCGCCTAGGCGTATCCAAGCTTCCTGCGGT
>UQJA01000060.1 GCA_900541285.1 uncultured Collinsella sp. | reverse complement strand
TGGCGGCCAGCGCGTTGGTCTGGTGGGCCAATCGGGCTCGGGCAAGACCACGCTCGTCGAGAAGGTTATCGCCGAGCTCACCCGCCGCGGTCTGCGTGTAGGCTCGCTCAAACATCATGGGCATCACGGCTTTGATATCGATGTGCCCGCTAAGGATACGTGGCGCCATCACCAGGCCGGATCCAAGCACGTGGGCCTTATCTGCGCCACGCGCTGGGCGGAGTACGCCGACACGCGCGAGGAGGACGAGATGCCCGCGCGCGAGCTGCTGTCGCGTTACAACGATGTCGACGTGGTGATCATCGAGGGCTACAAGACCGAGGGCTTCGACAACATCGTGGTCGCGCGCTCCGGTGTCGACCGTCTGCGCGGCAAGAGCTCGCTCGACCTGGTCGACGGTCACACGCTGGCCCTTGCCTGCAACGAAGCCCTGGCACGCCAGGCATTCGACGCCGGCTTTGCGACCCGAGCCATCAACATCAACGACGCCCGAGCCATCTGCGATCTCATCCAAGATCACCTTTAAGGCTTGACGCTGCGCCAGCTCCAAGCACCCCATCTCGCCCCTCAAGCCGTTGCTCGCGTACCAAAGTACGCGTCGCTCCTCTTTCGGGGCGACCTGGGGCACTTGGAACCGGCTCGCTGCGTTGCCATAACATGCCAAAAAGGGACAGGTTTATTTTGGCAGGTTTTATCTGGGCAAACGTCACTTCCACCACAAAGGGGCCAGGCACCTTTGTGGTGGTTTTTGCTTTAGTAGATGTGTGGGACATGCCTTACAATCTACCAAGTAGTTCGTGCTGGCAAAAACGGAGAGAAGGGGCTTGATGCGTCCTTAATGTTTCATGCGGATAGATTGATTTGACAGACGGTGGCGAATGCCCGCCGTCCGCATTCGTACGAAACAAGGAGTCTCCATGCTCGCCTCTCTTTTCTCAAAGCCTCAACCTTCGCTGTCCGTGCAGGCCAAACGCCTGGTGGCGATGCGCTTTCTCATCTACACCGGTTTTCAGACCAGCTACTTCATCGGCGTCATCGGAACGCTCACCTATGCAGACGATGCCTCGGTCGTGGCGACATCGCTGGCCGTCCTGTTTATGAACGTATTCGTGATCTTGGGATCCTTTGCGGGTGGCGCGGCGCTTGACGCCTGGGGCCCGCGCCGTCATTTCTTGCTGAGCATCGTGGGCACGTTGGCAACCGGCGCGGCGATCCTCGTTTTTGGCAGCGCGACCGGCATCGTCCTGCTCGGCGCGGTGCTCTTGGGCTTTGTGATGGGATTCGCCCAGCCCATCGCCACATCCTATCCAGCCTACCTCACTGACGATCCTGTCGAGCTCAAAGACATCAACTCCGCCATCGCCATGTTCTCCAACGTGAGCATTATCGTCGGCCCCACACTGGGCGGCTTTGTCGCGGCGGCCGCGTCGTCGCGCGCGGTGTTCGTGCTCATGATGCTCTTTACCGTGCTGGCGTTCGTCGTCGGCTGGGGCTTTAGGCCGCAGGCCAGCCATGTCGCCGGGCATGCGGATGCCGATTCGGCAGAGGAAGGGGAGCGTGCGGGACGAAGCTCCAACCCCAGCACGTCCTCCCGCGCCACCTTCGCGACCAGCATCAAGACAGTCTTTACCAACAGCGTTCTCGCCCTGCTGTTTTGCATCATTTTCCTTTCGAACTTTGGCTACGGTGCCTTCGATCCGCTGGAGTCGTTCTTCTACCGCGATGTCCTGCACGTCGGTGTCGAATGGATGGGCTGGCTCTCGTCGGCCAGCGGTGTGGGCGCGGTGCTGGGCGCCGTGGCCGCGCTCCGCTTGCCGCCGCACCTGGTCAACCTTAAAACCCTGCTCGTGGCGCTCATGTCCGTGGGCCTGGGAAGTTTGCTCTATGTGGGGACACCGTACGTGGGTGTAGCCCTCGTCGGCCAGATTGCACTGGGCATAGCTTGGGGCATCGTCAACCCGCTCCACAACACGATCGTGCAAACGACGGCCCCGCTCGAGCAGCTCGGTCGCGTCAACTCGGTCATGGGTTTTGGCAACATGTTCGCCGGCGTGGCCCCGCTGGCAATTGCCCCATGGCTGGCGGCGACATTTGGCGTGCAACAGACGCTCGTAGGGGCGGGCATGGTCGTGACGGCAGTTCCCGCGGTGTTGCTGCTGTTTGGACGCCGGCATTTTGATCGTGCCGCAAGGCAGTAAAAACCATCACAACATTCGATGAAAATCACGATTTTGCCGAAAAACGTCGAATGTTGTGATGGTTTGCGCCCCGGGCCAGGCCACCCCCCCCGGATCCTGCCGCCACAAAGGGGCCAGGCACCTTTGTGGTGGTTTTTGCTTTGACAGGCCGCGCCTGCGCCTTGGTATACCATGTACGCCGTTCACGAATACACCCCACATCGCCGCACAACCCAGAAAGGCCCCCATGGACACCACCTTCAGCCACATCAAAGCCGTGTTCTGCGATATTGACGGCACGCTGCTCACGAGCCAGCACACGGTGTCCCCGCGCACCGTGGCGGCGATCCGCGCCCTGCGCGAGCGCGGCGTGCTCTTTGGCCTGTGCACCGGGCGCGACGCCCACGCGACCGAGGCCATGTACGAGCTCTGGGGCATCGAAGGCCTGGTGGACGTGATGGTGGGCTGCGGTGGCGCCGAGGTCATCGACCGCGCGCACGACATCAACGAGCTGAGCTATCCGCTGCCGGGCGAGACCATCGCGCGCATCTGCAAGCACATGGCGGACCTTCCGGCAACGCCCGTCTGCCCCCGAGACGGCGTGTTCTACGTGCCCGAGAGCAACGCGTGCGTCGAGCACCTGTCGCGCGTCGACGGCGTGCCCTACCAGGTGGTCGACTTTGCCGAGTTTTTGCGCGAGCCGCAGCCCAAGGTGATGTTTACCATGGCGCCCGAGGTAATGCCGCGGGTGATTGAGCGGGCGTCGACGTTTGCCGATGACACTGTTAAGGCGGCGGCTCTGCAAACCACGCAGCGGCTCTACGAGTTCATGGATCCGCGCGTGTCCAAGACGCGCGGCCTTGTGCGCGTAGCGGAGCTCAACGACATGGAGCTCCAGAACATCTGCGTGTTTGGCGATGCGGACAACGACACCTGCATGGTGGCCGACGCCGGCGTGGGCGTGGCCATGGCAAACGGCAGCGACGCCACTCGTGCCGCCGCCGACTTTGTAACCGCCAGCAACGACAAAGACGGCATCGCGATCTTTATCGAGGAGCATCTGCTGTAGCGCAGGGGAGAACCACCACAAAGGGGGCAGGCACCTCTGTGGTGGCCTCAGGCGATTTAGGCGAATTGATACCGAAAATCTGCGCGAAAATTCAAATAACGTTGTCTGAACATCACGCCTCTAACCACCGATGGGTTAAAGATATTCTCATCAGTTTGGTAGGATATTCCTCCCGGTTAATGACCTACTGCTCACGGTCGATTTTCGACCGTGAGCGGGATGTTTGCTCTTGAGCAAAATGTTGTGCAAATTAATTTAATGCCATTAAAAAAATGATGGGCAACTAAATTACCAGCAGAAACAAAAAATAGATAGCGAATAAACAAAGGTAAATCTGAGCAAATGTCAAGAGAATTGAGAATTCGCTACAAAACTATCGGTTTTCTTGTTCAGATATTCAAACAATCGCTACAATATAGATTACTAAGCGTGCGCAATTACAGATTGCGCAGATACGTTTGATAGTGAAAGAGCAAGATCGCGGTCTCTTGGGGAGGAGACATCGATGAAAGCGAATTCAGAAAAAACTAAGCAGAGTAAAAAAGCGACGCGCCGTGTACTGGCAGGCGTTTTGTGCGGAGCCTCCGTTTTGAGCCTGGTACTGTCGCTCGTTATGCCCCCGATCTCGCAGGCCATCGCCAACGATGCCCAGACAGTTTCTACCGCGGAAACTGTAATGGGGGGGGGGTTCCTCAAGTGAGTCCGCTGCTGTAGGTAACACCAGCGAGGATGCCGAAAACCAGAATAGCGACGAGACCGATGGCGGCGAGTCTGGCTCTTCAAATAGTGTTGAGCAGGCTCAGAGTGCGAATGCGGCTTCAGCGGGAGCGACGGCCACCGTGAAGCCGGGAATTTACGTTCCCACGTCTATCGGTATCGGTACGAATATCAATGTCTCAACCCCTGATCCCGGCGTGGCCACCTACGTCGGCCGCGACATGTACATCGGTGGTAAGCCGAGCGATAAGCCGAGCGACGGCGCTATCGATCTTGATGCGGACAACGCCCCCACCGGCTCATATGCCGCTGAGGCGGAGGGCCTTACCGTGGTCCGTGGCAAGCTTGCCATGAATCCACTCAAAGAGAGCTGGCCCTATAATAATAGTGGCGGCGCTGGTTTCCGCTTTGGCACCGTTGGTTTTGGTTCCCAGTTCCGTCCTGTCTACGGCAGCACCGTGCTTGCGGTCGCCGGAATCGACAGTGCGATCACCAAAATGAGCGTTGGTTACAACGGCAACTTGCCGGGGGCGACTACCGTTGGCGCTTGGAACAAAGGCGCTTGGGTCGGACAGCAGAGACCTTTTGAGGGCGCGACTCCTTCCGGCTTTGCCTACACCGCGCAAATCGCAGGCCCCATCACATACTGGCGCGATAGCGACTATAAACGCCAGTCTGTGGTGACAATGCAGGGTAATTGGTACGAGGGCTTGTCTGCTCTGGAAAGCACCCTGTTCAATAAAGCTGTTGATTTGACTAATGTCAACGGTAGCGATTATTCGAGCTATAACGGTACAAATGGATACCTCTCGAAGCTATCGAAACAGCTCGACTCGTTTGAAGATACCGGCGAGGTGGATGTCAACGGCTTTGCAGAGCCTAATAGCAACTACGTCATCAACAAGTACAATAACGACGGAACAAGCTATACACTCAAATTCGATGGTAGCGACGATGGTAGCGGCAAGTCTGTTTCCGGTGCGCTCGATACCGGAATCCCGAGCAATAAGATTCGCAACACCGAGCGACTCATCACCTTTACCGGCGATGGAACTTCTATGCAACAGGTCTTCACCATCGCCGGTTCCGAGCTCTCCAACTGGAAGGATGGCGTCTACTACCGCGGCGTCGACTTTAAGTTCACCAATATCCCCGAAGGCGCATCCATTGTCGTGAACGTTACAGGTACTAATCCTGTCGAGTTCCACAACGGCTGGCGCTTCTGGTGGGGAGATACAGAAATATCTCGCGGTTACGAGAGTCAGTACGCCAAGAAAGACCTTGACGCGAAATACTCGCTGGCCTCCCAGTCCATCATGTGGAACTTCGTCGATACCACCAGCCTTACCATTCGAGGCGGCATCGCGGGAGAAAACCGCGCGGACTGGGGATACGGCGGCACAGCCACCGGTGCCAAGTGGACTGACGACGATCCTGCGGCGGCTATGATCGGATCGATTCTCGTTCCCAACGGAAGTTTCGACGACCATGTGAGTACCAACGGCCGCGTTTATGTGGGCGTCGATTTCTCAATGAACAGCCCGAAGGTTGCCGCAGCATTTGGTGAGGGTAACTCGGCTTCCGTCATCGATATGGATCAGGAGCGTCACAACTTCCCGTGGTCTGGGTCGTATACGCCCGACGGCTCCGCCGTTGCGTGGAGCAAGGTCGATGCGGCGAACGGCAACACGTCGCTTCCTGGTTCCTCGTGGGCTATCTATGGTTCTGTCGAGAATGCTGTCGCGGGCAAGGACGCTATCGTGACGGTGACTGACGGTGGCGCAAATGATTACGCTTCGGGTGATGGCAAGCTTCAGTTCAACTATCTGAACCAGAAGGCAAACATCGGCAATTCCAACGATACCAACTACTTCACGTATTACATCAAAGAGGAGACAGCGCCGGCTGGCTACCAGAAGTCAGACACCATCTACTATGCCACTATGAACAATACTGGCGAGAAGCCGAACTACGTTCAGGGTTACGTGGATGAGAACGGCAAAAATGTTCCGTTCGAGAATAACCCCACAGGTGCCATTCCCAACACCAAGATCATCACCGGTACGGTGTCTTGGACCAAGGTGGGGGAGGGCGACACAAAACACACTCCTTTGGCTGGTTCTGAGTGGAAACTCACCAAGACTAATGACGCCGATGGTGCGGCCGTTAACCAGTCCTGGACCGTGAGAGATCAGGTGAGCGACCAGTCGACTTCGAGCGATACCACGTGGGTAGACACCGACACCGCGCCTGGCAAGTTCAAGCTCGAGGGCCTGCTGCCGGGCACGTACACGCTTGTTGAGACCCAGGCTCCGTTTGGCTACGAACTGAACAAGAACACCTACAAGTTCACGGTGGACAGCACAAACGGCTCCATTACGTGGAAAGAGAACGAGCAGCCGAGCATCGATAGTGACACTACGTACATCTCCGACAAGTGCAGTGCTACGTCCGTGAAGATCCCGGTGACCAAATCCGTTCGCAATACGGATTGGCCGAAGGATGCTGGCGACAACTATGTGCCGTTCGAGTTCAGCATTGTGGCTACGGGTGACTATGCAGCCAAAGCCCCCATGCCCGAAGCGCCCGAAGCACCCAAGATTTCTGTTGCCCCAAAGGCAAGGGAGACCGACGCCGCCAAGCTCAACAACATCACGGCGACCTTTGGCGCCATGACGTTCAACAAGTCGCACCTGTCCGATGCCCCCGGTGAGGTGGGTGACTACGCCAGGACCTACACCTACACGGTGAAGGAGGTCGAGCCTACTACCGGTGCCATCGACAAGCTCCGCTACTCCAAGGCCGAGTACCAGGTTGCCGTCACGGTGAAGGCTGAGCTGAATGGGGCCGGCAAGTACACCGGCCTCATCACCTCCACCACGGTCACCCAGATGAAGGACGACATGGGCAACGCCCTGGGCGAGAACGGGCGGGGCATCGAAGTCCCATCCGCCGGCGCGGGCCCAACCGCCATTCCCGCCTCCACCTTCACCAACACCTACTCCACCACTCTGCCTCTTTCCGGTATGTCGGGCGTCACTCTGACGTACCTTGCCGGCGCGGCGGTGCTTTGCGCTGCTGCGGCCTGGATGCACATTCGTCGCAAGGCGAATGCGAAGGGAGGCGAGCGTCGTGAATAAGAAAGTTTGCTCCTTCCCGATCTTGTTTGCGCTGCTTGCCCTCCTGATTGGCACCTGCGCGGTTGTGTTCCCCGCTTCCGCGCAGGCCGCGCCGATCTCGACCGGTTCCATCACGGTGAGCGGCACCGTGGCGCGCAGCTACGACGCCTACCAGATCTTTAGCGCCAACGTCGTCGACGGCGACAGCGACGCCAAGATCGCCACCGACCTCGCCTGGGCAAGCGACGCCGCGCGCGACGCCGCGCTGCCTGTGCTGCACAGCGCCGGCATGCCCAATTCCCAGACCACCGCGCAGGAAGCTGCCGAGTGGCTCAACACCGATTCCCACCTTACGAGCGCGCTGAGCGCACAGCTCGCTCGTTCCCTCCAGAGCTCTGGCGCCGTGTCCGTGGCCCTCAACGCGGGCACGGCGGCCGAGCTGCCCTGCGGCTACTGGCTCATCGTCGCTAAGGACGACGCCATTTCCCAGGGCGAGGCCGGCACCGCGCCGATCATGGCCCTGGTCGGCGGCAGCGCCGTCACCGTCAAGCCCAAGGCGGCGACCCCCAAGGTCCAAAAACACGTGCTGGAGGACAGCACCGCCGCCTGGCAGAAGGCCGCCGACGCCACGGTTGCCGACGACCTGTACTGGCGCCTCTCGGCCACGGTCCCGGCGGGCCTCAAGGCCTACGACACCTATACGGTGCGGTTCGTCGACACCATGAGCGCGGGGCTCGACCCCTCCAAGGTGGCCGCGAGCATGCGCGTGTACGTGGCGGCGGGCGCGGACGGCGGCTTCGACGTCGTCGCATGTGAGGGTGGCAACACCAACTCGACGCCGGCTAAAGGGTGGACAGACATTACTTCACAGTGCAAGGTCTCGGTCGAGGGCAATGCCTTCACCGTGCGCACCGGCGACCTCATCGCCGCGCTCGGCGGGGCTGACGCCTTTGCCGCGGGCGCCCGCGTGGTTGCTGTCTACAATGCGCCGTTGGGGGCCAACTGCAATCGAGGCGCCACCAAGGGCAACCCCAACGAGGTCTACCTGCGTTACCCGCGCTCTCCCCTCGTCGACCAGTCCGGCGATGCCGGATTCACCCATACGCCGAGTGATGACGCCACGGCCTATACCTGGGGACTCAGCCTCATCAAGCGCTCGAGCTCGGACGATAAACCGCTCGCGAGTGCCAAACTGCGCATCATCGATGACCGCGGGCGCATCCTAACGACCGACGGCTCGTGGTCGACGGATGCTGACGCGTGCGTCATCACGGGCGCGGACGGCCACGCGGAATTGAGCGGTGTGGACGCGGGTGTCTACACCGTCGAGGAGGCCGCGGCTCCCAAGGGATACACCGCCTTTGAGGGCAAACGAACGGTAACGGTTACGTCTGAGGGATTGGACGCTAAGCAGGTGGCGGCCGCGAAGCTCAAGGTGACCGTGTCGGTCAAAAGCCCTCTGCGGGTTGATACCGCCGATGCCGGGACGGGTTCGATTGAGCTGTCGGTGCTCAACACCCCGAGCAAAGAAGCAAGTCGTGGCTTTATACCCTCGACGGGAGATAGAACGTTGGTGCTGGTGGCGGCTTTGGCTGCCATCGGAGTGGCGGCTATTGTTGTCGGGCTCGTCATCAAGCGGGGAGGCGGTCGTCGTGAAAAATAATTGCCTTTCATGCTCACTGGCGTACTGCCTCCGTAATGAGTGACGCGCAGGCCTACCGACCTGATGATCATTGGTTTTGAAAAAGTTACTAGAGAACCCTCCAAGAAAAGCGGGGCACCCGGTCGATATGACCGAGTGCCCCGCCTCGTTTGTTGTTGCAAAGTAACCTGACCCCTTTGCACCACCACAAAGGTGCCTGGCCCCTTTGTGGTGATCGGCTGCTAAGCGGTGGGAAGCTCTGGCGTGTTAGCCGGCTGCTGCGGCTTGAGGTGGGCGTTGTGCCAGATGATTTGGATGATGTAGCCGAGCATAAAGACAAAGGCCACGCCGCTGATGAAGCCGCCTACGAGGGGAAGCCCCGTGAGGGCGCCTGCGATTACGCCACCAGCGGCTGCCATGGCGTAGCGGTTCTGGCTGTGTCCGACCATGCGCGCGATCGCGCACCCTGCAAAGGCACTCGACACCAGCGCGATGCCAATAACACCGCACATGAGGGCTCCGGCAAGCGACAGACCAGCGATAGAGATAATTAGCAGTAGGACGGCGGGGACGATAGCAATCGTGCCCAGAAGACCGCTCACCCACAGGGGCATGGGGCGCTGGTGGAGCATGCCGGCGGCGCTGGCGGTCGCGCGCGGAAAGACGAGCTCGAGCAGCAGAGCGACAAAGCAGGTCGAGAGTGCCGCGGCGACGATACCGCCGATGACATCGTTAACGGTGGAAGTATCCTCGTTCTCGGTGCGGTCGATCTTGAGCGCGCCTACCTCGGCTCCTGCGGCACGCTCGGGGTCCTCGGAGACGTGCGCGTTCACGGTGCCGGTGATGTGGGCGTTCTTGCCCAGGATGAGCTTGTCGGCCCAAACCTCGACATCGCCCTCGACGGTGCCATCGATGGTCACCGTGTCGCCCGCAAGCGCTGCCGACTTGGTAGAGCCGCGCAGGGCAACCGTCTCGCCTATCGCGTAAAAACAGTTGGCAGAGCTGTCGGAATTGAGCACAACGTGCTGACCGACGACCGTGACGCTGCCATCAACCGTGGTCTTGGCGATATCGATGGTGCGTGCCGCCAAGCGGACGGCGCCGCCCACCGTGCAGTCGCGGATAGAGAGGGTATCGCCCGCGGCGATGATATCGTGGTCAATGGACGCATCGTCCAAGTTGAGGGCCTGGCCGGCCCAGTACAGGTCACCCTCGACGCCAGATGGATTGACGTCATTGTCGGTCGCAAGTACGTTTCCTGCGGTGTCCGTGCCGGCGAACGACGCCGTGGGAAGCGCAGTGATCGCCAGTGCGATGAGCGCGAATGCCATAAGCAGGCAGCGACGCATCTTGTGTGACGGCGCCGCCGCGGTTTGATTGAGAGCCATGGTTGATCCTTTTGTTAGGTGTTCGGCATATACCTAACAGGGTACCCAACGCGTGGGCGCTCTAAAAGAACCTCTCGGTTGCATTTCGAAGGGTCGTGCCGTGCTGTCTACTTTTTACGGTGCAAGAAGCGTGCGATATCTTCTTCGGTGGGGCTTTTGATGTCAAAGCGAAGCGAGAGCCAGCGCAGACCCATGGTCACGACAACGCATACGACCAGCGCGGCGACATTGCTCATGATGCCGCTCATAACGAGACACACATAGCTTGTCGATCCGGCGATGGCGGCGATGGCATAAAAGTTAGTACGTTGGAAAATGCCCGGAACCACGCCCATAAAGCCGTCGCGCAGCATGCCGCCGCCTACCGCGGTAAAAAAGCCCATCATGATGCACACCGCCGGCGCAAAGCCGTAGACCAGCGCCTTGTCTGCTCCAGTGGCGGCGTAGATGCCGACCGAGATGATATCGAGCAGGGGAATGAGTTTTTCGGGTTTGTCGACGATTGCCGGGAAAATATAGATGATGGCCGCCGTGGCAATGGAAAGCGGGAGTGCCATCGGCTGGTTGAGGATGTAGACGTTGCCCACCTGCAGCGTCATGTCGCGCAAGAGACCTCCGCCCAGACCGCAGACCACCGCGAGCGCGACCGCGCCCACCAGGTCGAGCTTGTGCTCGCGCGCAACCAGCACACCCGAGATCGATGCAGCGACAACAGCGAACATCTCGAGCCAAAACGGAATAGCGACCATGGCATCCGAGGCATGTGAGGTAATGGTTATGGCGGCGACGACGGGCAAGATGGGGTCCTTTGGATTGTGGGTTTAGACAATGCCCGTACATAGTACATGGTTGGCGGGCGTGGCGACCCTATTGCTCGGTAAACGGTCGGGACTGGGTACGGTCATAGGTTCCATGTTAGGGGATCCGGGTTGATGCTGAACGCGATGGGGGCGTGGTCGAATAGGAGGGATGTCCAAATTTTGAGCTCCGCTCAAAATTTATCCGGTCGGCTTGCGCCGACCGCGCTGCGCTAAAAACGCGCCACGGGCGCGTTTTCTTTACGCTCCGCGCCCTGGCGGGTTCGAATCCCTCCTCCTCCGCCGTATTTGCTTGTTAGGGACTCAAAACAAAAAAGCTCCCATTGTTGGGAGCTTTCTCAACCAAAATGGCGGAGGAGGAGGGATTCGAACCCTCGTGACCTTATACAAGCCAAACGGTTTTCGAGACCGCCGCATTCAACCACTCTGCCACCCCTCCGCAGGGGCCCCATGTGGGGTGCGGGGGTGATTATAGCGCAAGACGCTTGTAGCTGGCCAAAAATTGCGAGGTTGGCTCAGGTTGCACCAAAAAGTATACTTTTGCCGAATGGAAACGACGAAAAGCGCCCATCACGGCGCCTGCGCAAGGAGATGCAATGACAGACCAGGAAAACCTCGAGATGGACGACATCCTCGAGCGCATCACGTTCTACTGCCTCGACGAGGCCCAGACCAAGCTCGAGGCTGGGGACGAGCTCACCCCGTTCACGGTCA
>UQJA01000059.1 GCA_900541285.1 uncultured Collinsella sp. | reverse complement strand
CTCGATGCACTCGGGAACGCCATCGGTTGCCTTGGCGACCAAGCGCGTGCTCTTACCCAGACGATCGACGCAGCAGTGATGTGCCGAGTTGGTCTGGATCAGCCTGTGCCCGCCAACCGCGCGTTCCAGCAGCGAGCCCGGCACGACCTCGACGGGGTGCACGGGATCGTTGAGCACGTGGGTGTGACGCCACTGCGTGCGACCCTCGCGCGCACCCAGGCTCGGCACGTCCATGCACAGGGTGCCGCCAGTGGCGACGTTGAGCAGCTGCGTGCCGCGGCAGGTGGTAAAGAGTGGCTTTTTGGCGCGGAGCACCTCGTTAACCAGCTTAAACTCAAAACGGTCGCGAATCTCGCAGCACAGTGTGGGGTCGTAGGGGCGCTCGTCGCCCCAGCGCTTGGGGTTGACGTCCGGGCCGCCGGGGATAGCGATGCCGTCGGCGATATCGACGTAATGACGGATAACCTCAATGTCCTCGGTGATGGACATCTGCAGCGGTAGGCCGCCGGCGGCAAGAATGGCATCGACAAAGACACTTGCGATTTCCTCGTTGGGGGAGAGCGTCTCGCTCAAAAACGGCTTTGCCTCTTCCCAACGCGGTGCGACGAGGATGAGTGGGCGGTCGGCGGGTTCGACGTCGACATGCGGGGTGTAGGACGATGAGGTGCGGGTTCCGATCATGGTTGCGGCTTTCGAATCCGGGTGGACATGGCACAGGGGTGGCGCGGGGCAAACGTTACTGATGAATTTGCCCCGCGTGGCAATTGGGTTAGTGGCCCTTGATGGAGTTGAGGAAGTCCTGGGCGCGCTTGGTCTGGGGGTGGTCGAAGAACTCGTCGGGTGTGCCGGTTTCCACGATCTGGCCGTCGGCCATAAACACGACGCGGTCGGCCACGCGGCGGGCAAAGTTCATCTCGTGCGTGATGACGATCATCGTCATGCCCTGCTGGGCCAGACGGACCATGACCTCGAGCACCTCATTGATCATCTCGGGGTCCAGCGCACTTGTGGGCTCGTCAAAGAGCATGGCCTTGGGCTGCATGGCGAGTGAACGGGCGATGGCTACGCGCTGTTGCTGGCCGCCCGAGAGCTGTGCGGGCACCTTGTCGGCCTGCTCGGCCACGCCCACGCGGCTCAGCAGGTCCATGGCGCGCTCACGGGCCTCCTCCTTGGACACGCCCAGCACGTCGACCGGCCCCAGCATGACGTTCTGCAGCACCGTCATATGTGCAAACAGGTTGAACTGTTGGAACACCATGCCCAGCTCGGCACGCATGCGGGCAAGATCCTTGCCTTCCTGCGGCAGGGGCTCGCCCTCGATGAGGATCTCGCCCGAGTCGATGGTTTCCAGGCGATTGATGGTGCGGCACATGGTCGACTTGCCCGAGCCCGAGGGACCAATCACAACGACGACCTCGCCGCGGTCGACTGAGAGATTGATGTCGTTGAGGACGTGTAGATCGCCATAGTGCTTATCGACGTGTCTGAGCTCGATTAACGGCTGATTGCCGGTGGAAGAGGTACTCTGTGCCATGGTGCTCGGCTCCTTACGACTCGAAATGGTAAAGCGTTAGCGGATGATGGTCGCGCCGGTCTTGTGCGAAACATAGACAGCGGCCTTGTTGATCGCGACGTTGATGAGGATGTAGATGACCGCGATAACCAGGTAGACCGACACGAGGGCGTCGTAGTTGGTAATGAGCACGCGGGCGTTTTGCATGAGGTCGGGGTAGCTCACCACATAGGCGACGGTGGTGTCTTTGACTACGACCACAAGCTGCGAAATCAACGACGGAATGATAAACCGAATAGCCTGCGGCAACACGATTTTAAAGGTGATTTTAGCTTTGGAGAGACCGAGCGCCTGGGCGGCTTCGACCTGGCCGCGCGGCACGGCGTTGACGCCGGCACGGAAGATCTCGGCAAGTACGCCGGCTGCAGCGAGCGCGACAGGAAGTGTGAGCATCCAAAACGACGGCAGTGCGATTTTGTACTGGGGTAGCACCAAAAAGAAGAAGTAGATGAACAGCAGGCTCGGCACACCGCGGAAGAAATCGGTGAGCACGCGGCAGACCAGCTGCAGCGGCTTAATGTCGCTCGTGCGGCCGAGCATAAGGGCCAGGCCCAGCACCAGCGCGATGGCGCCTGCGGTGAGCGCGACCTTTACCGTGCCCTCAAAGCCGGCAAGCAAGAACTTCCAGGTGGTGAGGTGCGTAAAGAAATACCAATAGTGGACCGAAAGCTGGCCGGTCACATAAAAGCGCTGCAGTACCAGGGCGACGAGCGCGGCGACGGCGACGAGTGAGATGGCAGTGCCGATGCGAATCTTGGCGCGCATCTTGGGGCCGGGAGCCTCGTAGAGCGCATCGCGCATGGTGAGCGCGGAGGTGGGGTGCTTGCTCATCGGAGGATCCTCACCTTCTTATCGATGTAGTTGCCAATGTGGCTCACCACAAAGGCCGTGCCCAGGTAGCCGAGCGCCGAGATAAAGAACGCGGCGACGCCGCCGAGCGAGCGCGTGTTGATGTAGCTCACCACGCCGGTGAGCTCCTGCGGCTTAAGCGGCACCTGGCTGCCCAAGGCGGTAGTGAGCATGACGGCGATAAAGAGGTTGGTCATGGGCAGCACGCTCGAGCGCAGCGCCTGCGGAATCACGATTTTGGCGAGGATACGGTTAAAGCTCATGCCCAGCGAGCGGGCGGCTTCCACCTGGCCGACGCCGACGGTGTTGATGCCGCTCATAAAGTTCTCGGAGCCAAAGGCCGAGCCCAAGAGGACCGTGGCGACGATAACGCAGGTGCGGTAGGGCAGGACGACCTTGAGCGGCGGCAGTGCGTAGACGACGATGATGAGCAGCGCGATGCCGGGGATGTTACGGAAGACCTGGACATACAGGTCGCCAAAGACGCGCAGCGGCTTGAGCGGCGACACGCGCATCACGGTGACGGCGATGGCCAGCACCATGGCGATGACAAACGACTCAAGCGTCATGCCCCAGGTTGCGAGCAGCGCGTCGATATAGTTCTGGCCATAGAGCGACCAGAGCTCGGAGAGACTCATGCGGACCTCCCGCCGATAAGGAAAGGGGCTCCCGTGTGTACGGAAGCCCCGACAACTCAGTAAGGAAACAGTTTATCGCAATAAAGCACATCGTGCGTTTCCGTATGGTTTCGTTGCGGCCGTTACTAGGCTCGCTGTCTAGGCGCCGATCTCGGGCAGCTCGGGAACATTGGTGTCGCCCGTACGGTCACCGATGCAGATCTGCCACAGCTCAGTCCAGGTGCCGTCGTCCTCGATCTTCTTAAGGAAGTCGTTGACAAAGGCGACACCGTCGGAATCGAGCGGCAGGCCGATGCCATAGGGCTCCTTGCTGCCGAAGGGCTTGCCGGCGATCTTGTACTTACCGGGCTCGCGGACCAGGGCGCTCTGCTGCATGTTGTTATCGATGACGTAGGCGTCAACGCGGCCCTGCTGGAGCGCCTGGCGGGCCTCCTCGTCGGTCTTGAACTCCTGTTGGCTGGCCTTGGGAGCGAACTCCTCAAGGATGGCGGGGCCGTTGGAGCCGGACTGGACGGCGACGTTCTTATCGGCCAGGTCGTCGACGCTCTTGATGTCGTCGTTATCGGCGAGCACTAGGATGGCCTGCTGGGTGTAGTAGTAGGGGCCGGCAAAGGAGACGAGCTTCTTGCGCTCGTCAGTGATGGTGTAGGTGGCAAAGACGGCGTCGACCTGGCCGTTCTGTAGGACGGACTCGCGCGTGTCCGAGGTCACCTGGGTGATCTCGACCTTGTTCTCGCCCAGAATGTAGTTGGACAGGAGCTGTGCGATACCAGCATCGAAGCCGCGGGTCTGGCCGTCTTTCTCGTTGAGGAGGGAGAAGAGCGTGGAGGTCTGAACGCCACCGATCTTAAAGACGCCGGCGTCCTTGACGGCCGTGGCCCAGGTGCTGGCGGCGATGGCATCGTCATCGGCCTTGGGGCCGTTGTCGACGAGCTTATCGAATGCCTTGGCGTCGAGCGTGGTGGAAGCCTCGGTATCTTCGGAGCTCTTGGAAGAGGCAGCGGAGCCCTTTTCAGCCTCGGCGCTGGTGTCGGAGCAGCCGGCAAGACCAAGGCCGGCGACGGTTGCGAAGGTGGCGGCAACGAAGCCGCGGCGGTCGAGAACGACCTGCTGGGAGAGGTTCTTGCTCATGGTAGAACACCTTTCTCAATAAAATCCCTAGCGGTTGAGTAGAGTTATACCCTATCGCGCTCAGATGGGTCAACACGAAATAACTCAGAAACATACTTGCCTTATGGGTTATTCTGCCTACCAAAAAGGGACAGGTTTATTTTGGCAGGTTTTATCTGGGTAAACGCCGATTATTACAGCTGAGATAGCGCTTTGCAGACGGCGTGGTCGCTCGCGGCGGTCGCTATAATGGCGGCAACGCGACGCATATATAAGTAAGGAGATCGCGTATGAACGGTTATTCGTTTTTCGCACCGACCATGACCTAAAACCACCACAAAGGGGACAGGCACCTTTGCGGTGGTTCTTGCAGATGTAGCTGCCTGCCTCGCTGTTTTGTCTCAATTGATAACAGCTAGACGAGAATTTGATACCCAGGTGTTACAGATCGAGATTATCTCCTTAGGGGGATTTGAATGCCTCGGTCTGTAACAGTTAGACGGCCAAAAGGTTTCTAACTGTTATAGATTGAGACAAACGTCGGGGACTAAGACGTTTTGTCTAGATCTGTAACAGTTAGACGGGAATTCGGCCCATAAATGTTACAGATTGAGATAATCGCGCCGCGAAAATAAAAACCTCCGCAGGGGTGCTTCCCTTGCGGAGGTTTTTTACTCGTTCAGTAGCCTTACGGCTTCGGCGGCCATCTTCTCGACCGTCATGCCGTTCTGAGCGAGCAGCTCGTTGGGGTCGTAACGGTCGGGGAAGCCCTTGGCGATGCCGAAGGTGCGCGTGCGAAACGGCGTGCATGCCAGATAGCACGCGACGCGCTCGCCCCAGCCGCCGTCCAAGATGCCGTCCTCGAGGGTGATGACAACGCGATGCTCGGCGGCAAGGCTGTCGAGGAACTCGCGGTCAAGCTCGGTTGCAAAGCGAGGGTTGACGAGCGTGGCCTCGATGCCGTACTCGGCAGCCAAGCGATTTGCCACGCGCTCGCCCAGCTCAAAGAAGTCGCCAAGTGCGAGCACTGCTACGTCGCGACCCTGGCGCACCACGTTGTAGCGAACGGCGCTGTAGTCGGTGTCCTCGGCAGGCGCCAGATCGGGGCGGCTTACCAGGCCAATGCCCGGTACACGGATCGCTACGGGATGCTCGCGGTGGTCGAGCGACCAGCTCAGCATGGACAGATACTCCTCCATGCAGGCCGGCGCCAAGTAGTGCATGTTGGGAAGACCGCCCAGCATGGAAATATCAAAGAACGAAAGGTGCGTCTCGGACGTGGTGCCAAAGATTGACGCGCCAAATACCAGGATGGTTGCGGGGGCGTCGTTGAGGCACAGGTCGTGCCACAGTTCGTCGTAGGCGCGCTGCAAAAACGTGCCGTACACACCAAAGACTGGCTTGGCGCCCGAGCGCGCAAGCGCGGTGGCAAAGGTCACGGCGTGCTCCTCGGCAATGCCCACATCGACGAACTGTTTGCCGGCGACAGCGCGAAGCTCAGGTGTAAAGCCCATGATATAGGGCGTGGCAGCCGTGATAGCGACAACCTGCGAATCGTGCTCGATGGCGGCGCTGAGCGCCTCGCCCGTAATGTCGGCATAGGTGCGCGGCGCAGGCTCGCTCGGATGGCCCGGGCAGAGCTTGCGCCCAGTCGCCATGTCAAACGGACCCACGTGGTGCCAGCGCTCGGGGTCGCTCTGGGCCGGCTCAAAGCCCTTGCCCTTGGCGGTGGAGACGTGCAGCACGATGGGATGATCGATATTGCGCAGTTCCTGCAGCGCGTCGACCAGGGCCAACACATCGTTACCGGCGTCCAGATAGCGGTAGTCGAGCCCCATCGCGCGGAAAACGTTGCGCTCACAGGTGCCGTTGCTGGCGCGCAGCTCGGCCAGATTGCGATACAGGCCGCCATGGTTCTCGGCAATGGACTGGTCGTTATCGTTGACGATGATGATCAGGTTGCTGTCGAGCTCGGCGGCATTGTTAAAGCCCTCAAACGCCAGGCCGCCCGAAAGCGAACCGTCGCCAATGATGGTGATGACGTTGTACGCATCGCCCGCCAGGTCACGAGCATGCGCCAAGCCGCAGCCCAGGCTCACCGATGTGGAGGTGTGGCCCATGGCGAACAGGTCGTGTTCGGACTCGTCGGGATTGGCAAAGCCAGAGGCCTCGCCGTAGCGTGCCGGGTCGATATAAGTGTACGCGCGCCCAGTCAGCGCCTTGTGGGCATAGGTCTGGTGTGACACGTCAAAGACAATTTTGTCGGTGGGGGAGTTAAACACGCGATGGAGCGCGACCGTAAGCTCAACGACGCCCAGGTTGGGGGCAACGTGCCCGCCGACGGCGGCGGAGCTTTCGAGGATGGCGTGGCGGATCTCGCCGCAGAGCAGCGGAAGCTCGGCGCGATCGAGAGCCTTGACGTCCTCGGGCGTTGTCGTTTGCGTAAGCAGCATCGTTGTGGGTTACTCCATGCGAATCGTGCGCCGGCACTCCCTCGGCCGGCACAATTGCACAAGACAGTCTCGCACATTTTGGCGTTTGATATGTGACGGCGGCGCGGTAATTCGCCAACTGGTGGGGCAAAACGTTTTGTCCGATGCCATACTGGTAGATTCGATGATGGTTTTATTCATTGCGTGCAGGCCGCGGCTTGCCGCCGAGCGCCGCCGGAAGGAGGACGCATGTCCGATACCGTTCGTGCCGAGAAAATCGCGCGCGAGGTCGACGATGCCGCCCGTCAGCTTGCCCAGGCGGGCCGCTTGGACCTGATGCATGAGTTTATCCAACATGGCGATGTGACGGTTTATGCACATGTGACCTCGGTGGCGCGGGCAAGTCTGTCCTTTGCCGAGCGCCTGAGCCGCGTCGGTATCTCCGTCGACCGCTTATCGCTGCTGCGCGGGGCCCTGCTGCACGATTACTTTCTCTATGACTGGCACGATCCCGACCCAAGCCATCGGCTGCATGGCTTTCGCCACCCGTTTTTTGCCTTGGCGCGTGCGGAGGAAGATTTTGAGCTGACGCCGCGCGAGCGGAATATTATCGTACGGCATATGTTTCCGCTGGTACCGGTGCCGCCGACGTGTCGTGAGGCATGGATTGTGTGCCTGGCGGATAAATGGTGCGCGCTGCGCGAGACGATTGCCGTCCGTCTGCCGCGCAAAGGCGGCGCGAACGATTTGAACGAGGGCTCGAGTGACGGCTCGAGCAAAGAATCGAACGAAAAGAGGAGTGGGTAGACGGTGGGAACCGCGATCGACATGGCATTTGACGGCGCGACGCTTGCCGCTTGTCCGCTCTCGGCGCTGGTCCTCTCGTTTGCCTTTTACGGGTTTTGCGGTTGGGCATGGGAGTCGACAGTATGCGCCATGCTCAATCACGGACGATTTGCCAACAGTGGCTTTTTGCTGGGGCCGTGCTGCCCCATCTATGGCGCGGGCGGCATTGCCTGCTGGCTGCTGTTGCGCGGGATCCCGGATGCCTCGAGCCAGTTTGTCGCTGCAGCGCTCGTATGCAGCGTGATTGAGTACAGCGTAGGCGTGCTGTTGGAAAAAACAACGGGCGCTCGCTTTTGGGACTATTCGCACCTGCCGTTTAACCTGCACGGACGCATCTGTCTGTACTGGGCATGTGCGTTTGGCTTGGGTGCGTTGTGCATTTGTCGTTTAGTGGAGCCGGCATTGCTGGGGCTGCTTGGCCATCTGCCGGTGCTGATTGTGCGGCTGTCCGCCTTTATCGTCGCGGTCGCGATGATGGTCGATGCGGTGTGCTCGTTGGCCAGTTGGCGCCGCCTGTCCGATCAGCTTGAGCGTGTGCGTGCCGACCTTGCCGACCGCATCAATGAGTCGCTTGCCGACGCCTCCGACTCTATGCTCGAACGTATTCCCGATTCGGCGATCGACTCGGTGGCGCAGACGCATATCCGCGGTCGCGCCGTTAACGCTTGGCTGGCCGAGCTGGGCGACGCGGCGCTCGATGCCCTGCGCGAGAAGGCTTCGATGCCGACGTTTATCTCGGATGGTGCTCGCGGCCTGGCGCTCGCTGCCCGCCGCGTGGCCGATGCCGCGCCGAGCGTGCCCCGTCCGTCGCTCACCCGTCTCCGTACCGGCAAGCGCATGAGCCGTCCGGTGCCGAGCGTGTCACTCAGTCGCCGCGACCTACGCTTCTTTAACGCCTTCCCGCGCTTGCGCATCAATCGCTACGAGGGCGTCATCCGGGCCACCGATCTCCGCGACCGAGCTCGCGAGCTGTTCCGGCGCTAGGCGGGGCGGGCGCGCTCACGGCTTCCTTGCTCGCGTATTTCCCGTTCGTTTCGCGCCCGTTGCCGCGCCGTTTCCAAGATTGCGGCACCGTTTCCATTCGACAACGCAGCGTTTAACAACGCCGTATCTGGTCTACACCAGTTGCCCCTCCGCCGCATTATGGGCGCCGACAACGTTCATGCGACCAAGGGGAACGAATGTACGATACGGGATCGACAACGTTTATGCTCATCTGCACCATGCTCGTGTTTTTAATGACACCGGGCCTGGCGTTTTTCTATGGCGGCCTGTCCAGGCGCAAAAATGTCATCAACACCATGCTTATGTGCTTTGGCGCCATTGGCCTGGTTGGTGTGCTGTGGATTGTCGCCGGCTGGTCGCTGGCCTACGGCGGCGACGGTTCCAGCCCGTTTATTGGAGGCCTTGACCAGCTGCTGTGCCTGCCGGTACTCAACCAGGTGCTGCAGGCGGCCGAGGGCACCGCGTCGGACGGCGCCGTCTACCCGGAGATTATCAACATCGCCTTCCAGATGGCGTTTGCCATGATCACTGCTGCTATCGTCACGGGCAGCCTGGCCGGCCGCGTTAAGTTTGGTGCCATGACGGCCTTCCTGGGCATTTGGCTGCTTGTGGTCTATGCGCCGCTCGCCCACATGGTTTGGGGCGGCGAGGGTTCCTTTATCGGCGACATCATCGGCGCGCTCGACTTTGCCGGCGGCGACGTGGTGCACATTTCGTCCGGTCTTACCGGCCTGATCCTCTGCTTAATGCTCGGCCGTCGTCGCGGTTTTGGCATGGTGAGCTATCGTCCGCATAACGTGCCGTTTGTAGCACTGGGCGCCGGCCTGCTTTGGTTTGGCTGGTTTGGATTTAACGGCGGCAGCGAGTTTAAGGCCGACGCCGTGGCGGCGCTCGCCATCCTCAACACCGTGACGGCCAGCGCGGCGGGCATGGTCTCGTGGCTTGCCGTCGAGCGCGTGCACACCGGTCGTCCCACGCTGGTGGGCGCCAGCACCGGTCTGGTTGCGGGCCTTGTGGTGGTCACGCCGGGCGCGGGCTTTGTCGAGCCGTGGGCGGCGCTGGTCATGGGCCTGATCGTCTCTCCCGTCTGTTACCTGGCCATCAGCCATCTCAAGACCAGGTTCGGCTACGACGATGCACTCGACGCGTTTGGCTGCCATGGTATCGGCGGCATCTTGGGCGGCGTGCTCACGGGTCTGTTCTGCGTGCCGGAGCTTTCGTGGACCGGTAAGGGCGGCCTGTTCTACACGGGTGACATGTCGCTGCTCATCTCGCAAATCCTGGGCATTGTGGTGACGGTCGCCATTGTGCTGGTGCTCGACTTGGTGATTGCCGCGGTGGTCAAGGCGCTGTTCCGCGGCAGCCTGCGCGTGGACGAGGCCGACGAGGCGCTGGGCTTGGATGCAAGTCAGCACGGCGAGAGCGCCTATCCTTCTTTCTCCGGACTCGATTAGCAGCTTCCCCAAGCACCGCACCTTGCCGTTCAATCGTCGCTCGCGTACTTAAGTACGCTTCGCTCCTCTTTCACGGCAATCTGCGGCACTTGGGAAACCTGCTAAGACCAGTCAGTTGAACTTATTGATCTCTGAGGTTGGTTTGCGGCACCTGGAAAACCCGTGCCATGTGAAGGACAATTCATTTCTTTTATTGAAGAGAGGAATTCACTATGAAGAAAATTACGGCTATCGTGCGCCAGGAGAAGCTTGAGGTTCTCAAAGATGCACTGTTTGCTGCCGATGTTCGCGGTATGACTATCAACCAGGTTCAGGGCTGCGGCGCACAGCATGGCTGGAAGGAATACGTGCGCGGCAACGAGTTGCTTGTCAACACGATCCCTAAGGTGCAGTTCACCCTTATCTGCGCCAATGAGCACGTCGACGGCATTGTCGACATCATCTGCAATGCCGCCCGCACCGGTGCCGTTGGAGACGGCAAGATTTGGGTCGAGCCGGTCGAGGAGGTTATCCGCATCCGCACCGGCGAACATGGCCCCTCTGCGGTGTAGGACAATCTTTCGCCTGACGGGCGTGCCGCTCTTGGGGCGCGCCCGTTCTCGTCTACAATATCGTGCAGACGAAGGAGAGGCGTGCCCATGATCAAGATGTTTGCGAGTGACTTAGACGGAACGCTGCTGAACGCCCTGCACGAGGCGGATGGGACCATCCGCCGTGCCATCCGCGAGCTGACCAAGGCTGGCCTGCATGTGGTTCCCGCGACCGGACGCTCGACGCTGCCGATTGGCGAGCATGGCTTTACGGGCCTGGCGCTCGATGCCTGTTGCTCTAACGGCTCCATCGTGCGCGACAGTCATGGCGAGGTGCTCAAAACCTGGACCATCGACCCACAAATCACCGAGGAGCTGCTCAAGGAGTTTCCGGATATCTGTTTTGACTGCTCGACGCCCGACGGCATGTTTTCGAGCGGATCGTTCGAGATGCATCAGGCGGGCTTTAAAAAGGACAGCCCCATCAAGCGTATTGTGATGCGCGGCATGCGTGCGCGTGGCGGGTACCACGAGGAACAGTACTTCGACCAGTCGATCGGCGACATCCTGCGTCATGACGTGTGCAAGATCAACTGTCGCGTGCTCTCGCCCGAGCTGGAGCGCGACCTTAAGGCGTATTTGGCCGAGCGATCGGACCGCGTGGTCAACGCGCCGTTTGACCCGGTGATGTTCGAGATTACGGACGTAGCGTGCAACAAGGGCGAGAGCGTGGCCTGGCTGGCGGGCTACTACGGTATTACCGAGGATGAGGTCGCGGTTTACGGCGACGGCGGCAACGACATTGCGATGCTCAAGCGTTTCCGCCACAGCTACGCGACCAAAAACGCAAGCGATGCAGCTAAGGCCGCCGCGAGCGCGACTATCGGCAGCTGCATGGCCCACGCCGTCCCCAAACACATGCTCGCCACCATGCACAAGCAAAACTCCCGCACCGTCATCGAATAATGTGACAAAGGGACTGCCCTTTGTCACATGGGAGATGCCGGCTTTTGGCATACAGGACTGTTTCGCTTTCGCCACCAACAAATTTCGAGTTATTCGGCCTGTCGGAGGTCGTTAAATGGTTAAAGATGCCCTCTCGGGAACATTCATACCTCTAATGGTGTTTGATTTGGTGACGTAAGTGAGCGAATGGGCATGCATGCGCTCAAATAAGGACAAAACTCTCAGATAATCCCGGCGGTGCGGTAGCGCTTCGAAGTGTGGTGTACAAGCCGCCGTGGAGCGGCGGGGCGGAGCCCC
>UQJA01000058.1 GCA_900541285.1 uncultured Collinsella sp. | reverse complement strand
GGCAGCCTGCAGCGAGGTGGTCGCAAACGGCGTGGGCGGCTGCTGCTTGCGCGAGCGCTTGGTCACCGCGGCGACGGTTGCCGTCTTGGCACCGTCAACGTGACCGTACGCCGTCTCAGCAGCATCCTTGTCGGTAAAGCGCGCCGTCTTGTGCGCGATCTTAAAGCGATCGTCCTCGGCAGCGCCTTGCGCGGCGCCCATGCCGCGAATCTGCCAATAGTCCTCGGGCACAAACGCCATGCGCTCGCGTTCGCGCTCGACCACCAGGGCAAGCGTCGGCGTCTGCACGCGGCCGGCGGAACGCACGTTGCCAAAGCCGCCAAACTTGGCGAGCGTCAGGTAGCGCGTGAGCACCGCACCCCAAATGAGGTCGATGTGCTGACGGCTCTCGCCGGCGTCGGCCAGGTTCTGGTCGAGCGAGACAAGGTTATCGAAGGCCTGCGTGATCTCGGCCTTGGTAAACGAAGAATACTGGGCGCGGGCGACCGGCAAGTCGGGCGCCACCTCGCGCACCTTGTTGAGGGCGTCCGAACCGATCAGCTCGCCCTCGCGATCGAAGTCCGTAGCGATGATGACACTGTCGGACTTCTTGGCAAGGTTCTTGAGCGAGCGAATGAGCTCCTTCTCGGCCGGCAGCTTAATGACGGGCGCCCAGGTGAGATACGGCAGGCTCTCGAGCTTCCAGCCCTTGATGGAGATACCGTCGGCAAGAAACGGCTTGCGCTTGGTGTCGTAAGGCGGACGAGCCAGGCCATCGGGCATGTCGGCCGGCAGCATCTCGCCGTCCTCAGTAACCGAATACCAGCCCAGCTTTTTATCGAACAGCACGCTGTCGCAAAAATCGGGCGCAAGGATGTGACCGGCCAGGCCGATGGTCACGCACTCCTCGCCCTTCCACTCAAAACGGTAGATGGCGGTGTTGTACACCTTATCCTTTTTGGGTTTACCCGTGGACAGACGCTCGGCGATCTGACGCGCAGCGTCGTTTTTCTCGGCGATGATGAGCTTCAAAAGAGGCTCCTATCTCGTGTCTCTGCGGCTACGCCCGCCCGTATGGCGGCCGATTTACGCCCTTGCTTGCTCGATCTGCCCGATGAGCCAATCGCACCAGGCATCCATGCCCTCGCCCTTGCGCGCGCTCACGGCAAACCGCGGCGCCTGCGGATTGAGGTCATCGAGTGTCTTAGTATACCTATCCATGTCAAAATCGAAAGCCGGGGCCACGTCGACCTTATTGAGCAGCTGCGCGCCGGCGTGCTGGAAGATGCCCGGGTACTTGATGGGCTTGTCGTCGCCCTCGGGCACCGAGAGAATCATGATGGACAGGTTCTCACCCAGGTCAAAGTCGACCGGGCAGACCAAGTTGCCCACGTTTTCGATAAAGATGACGTCGATGTTCTCCAGACCGACGGCCTGGTCGAACGCGTCAACGGCCTCCATGATCATGTTGCCCTCGAGGTGGCACAGGCCACCCGTGTTGATCTGGATGGCGGGCATGCCGGCTTCCTTCATGGTGATGGCGTCGACATCCGAGGCAATATCGCCCTCGATGACGGCACAGCGCAGGCCAGCCTTGTCGCGCAGGCGCTCGTTGGTGCCCAGGATCGTGGTGGTCTTGCCCGAACCGGGGCTCGACAGCACATTGATCACATAGGTGTTTGTCTCTTTAAATCGCTGTCGCAGCTGATCTGCCAGGCGCTCATTGCGCGACAGAATTGGCGATGCGATATCAATCGTTTTCTCGGCCATACTCGGCGCTCCTTACTTCTACCATTTATACCCCGTCCCCAGGTTGCTGGCGGGCTAATCGTCGGGGGTCTCGATCTCGATACTTGCGATGTCGAGTTCGCGGCCGTGCAGCAGACGCACGTTGGCGCCGCCACACTGGGGACAGCGGCAATGGAAGCGGTCGTGCTCGAAGACCTCGCCGCAGTCCAGACACTCGCTTTGTGGATGGACTTCCTCCACGGCAAGCTCGCAGCCGCGCGTGAGCGGGTCCTCGTCGCGAAACGTCTCCCACGCAAAGTCGAGTGCCTCGCGCACGACCTCGGTCATATCCCCGATACGCAGCGTTACCAAAACGGCGCGCGAGGCCCCCGCCCCACGCGCCGCGCGAATCACTGTATCGAGTATGCCGTTGACAATGCCAACCTCGTGCATACCGATTTACTCCTCGTCGTCCTCTTCGTCGTCCGAAAACAGGTCCAGACGGCTCACAAACAAGCCCTCCTTGCCCTCGCGTGCGGTAATGACCACACGGGCGATGGCAAGCGAAATCTCGTAGAGCGAGAGCAGGGCGCCATACATGAGGCCCAGCGTAACGGGCGAGCCGTCGGGCGTAATCACAGCGGAGCCTACAAGCAGGCCAACGTATACATAACGCCAGGCACTGCGGAAGGCCGCGTAGGACACGATGTGGAAGACGGACAGGTAGAAGATGATGAGCGGCAGCTCAAACGCCACACCAAAGCCGAACATAAAGAGCAGCTCCATGTTGACGTAGTTCTCCAGATCGGGCCACGCCGTGGCGACAGCCGAGGTTTCGCCGATGAGCCACTCAAAGCCTGCCGGGATAATGATGAAGTAGCAAAAGATGGCGCCCAGGAAGAACAGCACCGTCGAGGCGAGCACCGTGGGCACGACCCACTTGCGCTCGTTGGGGCGAAGCGCCGGCAGGAAAAATGCCAGGATCTGCCAGATGATCATGGGCGTGCACATGACCACGGCCATCTTGATGGCCAGCGAGAAGCGCAAGCCAAAACCGCCGAGCGTGGTGGTGATGTAGAACTTACCGTCCGGCACAAAGGAGCGGATGGGATCTTTCAGGATGTCGAGCACCACGGGTGTGGCGAAATACAGCACGATAGCGGCGGCAAACACCGACACGACCACGATGGTCAGGCGGCGACGAAGCTCTCCCAGGTGATCGAAGAGCGGCATACGCGCAGGTCCGATAGGCATTACTCATCGCCTCCCTTCGGGGCGTCGGCGGCAGCAGCGTCGTCCTCGGCCTCGAGCTCGCGGGCGAGCTGGTCGACGACAGCCTTGCGCTTGCGGGGACGACGGGCGTAGAGGTCAGCCGTCGTGGGCTCTGCCGGCTCGGGCTCGGGCTCCGGATCTGCAGCAGGCTCCGGGCCGGCAGGGGCGGGGGGCGCGAGATTATCAGCAGCAGGCTCGGCCTTGGCGGGCTCGGCGCTCTCGGCCTCATCAGCAGCGCCTTCGCCCTCGGTGGCACCCTCGCTCGCGGCCTTCTCGGCAGCAAGACGGGCGCGACGCTCGGCAAAGGTCTCCTTCTTGGCGGGCGCTGCCGTCTCGGCGGCATCCTCGTCCGCATCGGAATCGTCGTCGGTCGCAGCAGCCTTCTTGGGCTTGACCGGTGCCGAAGCGGCCTCACTTACCGGATCGATAATCTCGGACTGAACAACGGCCGTCATCTTTTCCTGCGTCTCGCGGAACTGACGGATGGCACGGCCGATCGTGCGGCCCATCTGTGGGAGCTTATCCGGGCCAAACAGCAAAAAGCCGAAGACCACGATGATCGCGAGCTCACCCTCTCCAATACCAAACACACATACCTCCAAGGCTCGATGTGAGTCGAGCCCGCACCGCGCCATTCGGCCGGAACTCGTCTATTCATTCGGTCAAGTATAGCGCCCGGACGCCAAAACGTCCGAGCGCATCACAAACATATGCCAAACGGCACGCCCTTTTGGGGGCAAAGATTATGCAGCGGTGATCGAAATCTCCTGGTCGACACCCAACAGCTGAACCACGCGCATTACCGGGGGCTGCACATTGGTGCAGCTAAAACGCTTGCCGTGGTCGACCGCGTGGTGCGCGGCGCCCACAAGCACGCCAATGCCCGTCGAATCGATGTAGCTCACCTGGGCAAAATCGAGCTCAACGGCCTCAGTGGGCTGCTCGAGCGCCAGGTCGATGGCATTACGCAGGCTATCGGCGTTAGAGATATCGATCTCGCCGGTTACCTTAATGGTGTAGAGCTCTGGCGTGGGGTTGGTGGAAATACCCAAATCCATGTATACGCTCCTTTACGTATCGAAAGTGCGGATAGTACGGGAAGCCGCGTGTTAGGCGCGCTCGGCACGCGCAAGCTCGGCAGCGACGAGCTTGACGGCCAGCACCAGTACGTCGAGCGCTGCCTCCAGGTCCTCGACCGTGGGATAGCTCGGCGCGATGCGGATGTTGGTGTCGCGCGGGTCCTTGCCATAAGGCCAAGTGGCACCAGCCGGCGTGAGCTTGACGCCCAGGTCGGCACAAAGCGCGGCGACCTTCTGGGCCGAGCCCTCGGGACCATCAAAGCTCACAAAGTAGCCGCCGCGGGGATGCGTCCAGGTGGCGCAACCCGTATCGCCCAGGCCCTCGGTGAGCTTGCGCTCAACGGCCTCAAAGCGCGGGCGCAAGAACTCGGCATGCTTTTTCATATGCTCCTTGACCGCCTCGATGGTGGGAAGGAAACGCACATGGCGCAGCTGGTTGAGCTTGTCGGCGCTGATCAGACCGGCCTTCAGGCGCTTGGAGAACTCGGCAATTACCGCGGGGCTCGCGCCGATAAAGCCGATACCGGCGCCCGGGAAGGTGATCTTGGACGTCGAGGCGAAGGCCACCACGCGATCCTCGGTGCCCGCCGCGCGAGCGAGGTCGAAGATATTGGCGAGCTCGTCGGTCTCGTCGTACAGGTCGTGCACGCAGTAGGCGTTGTCCCAGAAGATGCGGAAATCGGGCGCGGCCGTGGGCATCTCGACCAGGCGACGCACGGTGTCCTCGCTAAAGGTAATGCCCGTGGGGTTGGAATACTTGGGCACGCACCAGATACCCTTGATGGAGTCGTCGGCGGCAACCAGGCGCTCGACCTCGTCCATGTCGGGGCCGTTGTCGGTCATCGCGACGGGGACGTTCTCGATACCCAGATCGGCGGTGATGCCAAAGTGGCGGTCGTAGCCGGGAACAGGGCACAGGAACTTGACCTTCTTGCCGTCATGCGCGGCCTCGTAAGCCTCCCAAGGCTCGCTGCCGCACGAGCCGCAGCGCCAGAACATACCGGCGATATCGTGCTCGATCAGCAGGCTCGACGAACCCAGCACGAGCGTCTGCTCGGGGGGGCAGCCCAAGAACTCCCCTGCCAGCTTGCGTGCCGAAGGAATACCCTCAAAGCAGCCGTAGTTGGAACAATCGACGTTGCCGTCGTGCAGATCGGCATCGGCATTGAGGATATCGAGCATGGGTCGAGAGATGTCCACCTGGGAGGGCGACGGCTTGCCGCGGGCCATGTCGAGCGCCAGGCCCTTGGCCTTGACCTCGGCGACCTCGGCTTTGAGCGCCTCGATGGCGGCATCGAGTTCGGTGGTTTCCATCTTCTGGTAGATCGTCTGCATGGGTGCGACCTTTCGCGAAGCGGTACGTTGCAGTTCGTCTAAGTATAGACCGCCACCGCCGCAACGGTATGAAGCCGTGATAGATTAAGTCCATCGCAATAAATTACGAATCGCCGCGCATGCCGGCATGGGGCGCCCAAGGAGGCACTATGGAATACGGATCGTTCCAGGCCGAGGAATTCGGCGACCTGCAGCGCCTGGTCGACGGACTGTTTTACGACCGCCACGCCATCGACCGCCTCGATCTGATCGTACAGGCCGAAATCTTGGACCTGGTGCCCGATCTCATGGAGATCGTCAACCTGCTGCCGCCCGGCTATTACGATCGCCAGTCCCTTTGTGACCAGCTCAACTCGGCCCTAGCCGCCCACGGCTGGGGCGCCATCTACGGCACCGTGGAATAAACCTAGTCATTGGGGCCTGTGGTCAAAAAATAGCAAATATGAGTACTGTTACTTTTTTAGTAACAGCGATTTTGAATTAAAAAGGCCAGTCTTGGCCTTTTGTGTCCGGTTTTGGAAGGATGCATCGGCATTTTTCGTCCAGCCACGCAATCGTTAATGCACAGACAGAATAGATTTGTACATTATTTTTCGCGCCTAAAATGAAACGCCGTTTGTGACAGTACTCACAAACGGCGTTTTTTGGCCACTGGGGTGTCCGGCAGGTGGCAAGTACCACTCAAAACCGCGTTTTACACGCGCTCGAGCAGGCTCTGGCGTCTGTTTCTACGCGCCTACTCGTCCTTGGGCGCGGGGTGCTTGCAGATCACACTCATGTAGATCATGCCAAGTACGGCCGCGGTGACAGAGCCGGCGAGAATAGCGGCCTTGGCGGCCAGAACCTCAAACTGGGCCGTCGGGAAGGCGAGGCCGCTGATGAGAATCGACATGGTAAAGCCGATGCCGCCCAGAATGCCCACACCGGCAATCATGTGCCAGTTGACATTGCGCGGCAGCTCGCAGGCCCTAAGCTTAACCAGGGCAAACGTCATGCCAAAGATACCGATCGGCTTACCCAGCAGCATGCCAAAGTACACGCCGAGCGTCACCGGGTCGGTGAGCAGCGTGCTCATGTCCACGCCCACTAGGCGAACCTGTGCGTTGACGAACGCAAAGATCGGCAGAATCACAAAGTTGACCGGCGTGGAGATCAGACGCTCCATGCGGATGAGCGGCGGGGTCACGCGGTGCATGACGCGCTCGACCTTGGTGGTCGAGACGGTAAAGTCATGCTGGCCCAAGATGTGTGCCTCGTCGTCGTAGCGGTCATCGAGCAGCGGCAGGCACTCGCCTAACCAATCGGTGAGGCTATCGAGCTTGACGCCGCACTTGGCCGGGATGGTAAAGGCCAAGATGACGCCGGCGAGCGTAGCATGCACGCCGCTCTTGAACATGCAGAACCACAGCAGCAGACCCAGTACCGAATACGGGGCAAGGCGGTAATGCTGCGTCTTGTTGAGCCACACGAGCGCGCAGGTCACAAGCGCGGCGGCGCCCAACCAAAACGGATTGGGGCTCTGACCGTAGAAGATGGCGATGGCGGCGATGGAAATGAGGTCGTCGGCGATGGCGAGCGTCGAGAAGAACACGCGCACGCCGTTGGGCACGCGATTGCCCAAAAGCGACAGCACGCCCAGCGCAAAGGCAATATCGGTTGCCATGGGAATGGCCCAGCCGTTGTGCGCGCCGGCATGGTTAAAGATCAGATAGATGCAGGCGGGAACGACGACGCCGCCCACGGCCGCCAGCATGGGAAGCATAGCCTGGCGCGGGTTTTTGAGCTCGCCGACCGTCATCTCATACTTGAGCTCAATGCCCACCAGCAAAAAGAAAATCGCCATGAGGAAGTCGTTGACGAATAGCTCGACGGTGAGACCGGCCGTAAGGTTGCCCAGACCCACATACAGCGGGGTCTCCAAAAAGTGATGGATGGCTTCGTAGGCATCGGTATTGGCGCAAATGACGGCGGCGATGGCGGCGAAGACCATGACGGCGGCGGAAATCGTGCCGTTCTCGGCGATGCGCTCCCAGATGTCGTGGCGCTCAAAACGCTTGCGCTCACGAACGTTGAACAGCTGCTCAGTTGCTGCCATGGGCGGCTCCTTTCACGGGAAAGCTCCCGTCTTAAAAAAGCACGGCCCGCCCAAGTGGCGGCGCCGCGCTCTAACGTATTACGCTTGCATCTAGCCTACCCTGCACGACAAGCACGCAGGCGTGGCCGAAAAGCGGAACCACAGGTTGAACATTATTTGCTCAACGACACGGGCACGCCTGTCCAAGAGACGACGCGGCGCCGCGCACAAAAAACGACCGGAGCACGGGGTGTCCGCGGTCCGGTCGTGGCGTTTGGTCAACTAAACCTAGCAGACGGCCATGATGGGGGCAGCGACCTGCTTCTTACGGGAGAGGACGCCCGGCATCCAGACGCCGTCGTGCTCGTCGGCAATGCCCAGGCCCTTCTGAGCGGCCTCGGTCTCGCCCTCGAGCAGGACCTGCGAGCCCTCCTCCATGATGTCGGTGATGCACAGGACGATGCCGTCGGCACCCTTCTCGGCGGCGTAGGCGCGCATGGCCTCGCGAATCTCGTCGATCATGCCGAGCGCGCGGCTCTTGTCGACGGTCTCGTACTGGCCGATGAGCAGCTTCTTGCCGGCAGGCTCGAACATCTTGATGTCGTTGCCGACCATCTCGGCTGCGGTGAAGGAGCCGGACGGACGGGTGAGGAAGACCTCCATGCCAAACTTGACCGGGTCGACGCCCACCTGCTCGCCGAGCTTGGCGGCGACGGCGCGGTCGACATCGGTGGTGGTGGGGCTCTTGAGCATGAGCGTGTCGGTCATCATGGCCGAGAGCAGCAGCTTGGCCTGAACGTCGGAAAGCTCAACGCCGAGCACGCCGGCGAGCTTGGTGACGATGGTGCAGCTGGAGCCCCAGGGCAGGCAGATGTAGTGCAGCGGACCGGCGGTCTCGAAGTCGCCGATGCGGTGATGATCGACAACGCCAAAGACCGTGGCGTCCTTAAGGCCGGCGACGGACTGGGCAGACTCGTTGTGGTCGGTGAGGACGACGAGCTGACCGGCCTCGACGGACTCGATCACGCGGGGCTCGGCGATGCCGGCGTCGGCGAGCAGCTTGGCGGACTCGGCCGGAAGCTGACCAAGGGCGCAGGCCTCGTAGGTGTTGCCGGCATACTCAACCTGGTTGAGCAGCTGGGACAGGACGACGGCGCTCATGATGGCGTCGTTATCGGGGTTCTGGTGACCAAAGACAAGAACATTTGCCATGGGTATCCTCCACTTGATATGTGTACTTGGACGTAGCTATGGTAGCACGCCGATGCCGAGCCTTCGCAGACGGAAGGGCCACGGCATATTTTGGGGCGCAGCCTTGGCCCCCTTGCACCAGCTATTTACCGGCGGCGCGCAGGGCTACGTAGGCGGCACCGATGATGCCGGCGTCGTTTCCGAGCGAAGCAACCTTAATGGGCGTCTCGCGCGAGGCGGAGAGCGCGTACTGCTTAAAGTGCTCGCGAACCTTGTCGAGGTAAACATCGGCCGAGGCGGAGGCGCCGCCGCCGATGGAGGATACCACGGGGGGGCGGGGGGGGGGCCCCCCCCGCCGATGAGGAACATCTCGGGATCAACCACGTTGGCAATAAGCGCCAGTGCGCGGCCGAGATAGTCGGCCATGGTATCGGCCGCGGCCAGCGCGAGCTTGTCGCCCTCGCGACAAGCCTGGAACACGTCCTTGGAATCGGAGGGGCCGGTCAGCTCGATGGGCTCGACGCCCGCCTTCTTGCACTCGGCAAGGTAGTTGCTCACCACGCCGGTGGCGCTGGAATACTGCTCCAGGTGGCCATGGCCGCCGCAGCCGCAGGTGCGCTCCTCGGCCGGGTTCAGGCACATGTGGCCAATCTCGCCGCCAGCACCCACAACGCCCGATACCACGTCGCCGTTAACGATAACGCCGCCGCCCACGCCGGTACCAATGGTGACCATCACCACGTTCTGTACGCCCTTGGCAGAGCCGAGCCAGGCCTCGCCCATAGCAGCAGCGTTGGCGTCGTTCTCGTACTTAACGACCGCGTCGGGGCAGTGCTCCTGGATGGCGATCTTGAGCTCGGGCAGGTTGATGGCGATGTTCGCCTTGACCTTGGCATCGCCCGATGCCGGGATGGGGCACGGAACGGCCAGGCCAATGCCCGACACAAAGGCACGCGGAATCTGGGCCTTGGCGACCACCTGGTCGATAGCCTCGGTCACCGCGGCAAAGCCCGCAGCGTCAACGATGGGAGGCGTGGGCACGCTAGCCTTGGCAAGCAGGTTTCCGTCCTCATCGAACAGACCCTCCTTGACCGAGGTGCCGCCGACGTCGATGCCGATGTAATACTGCTTAGGTTCCATGGGAGCCCGCCTTTCTCGTTTAAACATTGCCTGTATGGTACCGCTCCCAAGGCAAAAACCTACCAAAAAGGACAGGTTTGTTTTGGCAGGTTTTATCTGGGGAAGCGCAGAGTACGAGATTCGGTTCGCTGGGTGTTATATCGGTTCGGCCCCGTCCTCGGACCGATCATTTCTCAACACGACACTACTCAGATGTTTATCATTTAAAACGCTCTAATTTTACAAGCAGGGCGACTTTTAATTTTATCTTTCTCGAACTTTTCAATAACTCAATAGAGATACTTAGGTGTTGACTATACTTTCTTTTATTCTCAATTAAGTTGGAAAGGAGGTTCCTTGATTCCCAAATACGAGGCGATAGCTGCAGATATCCGTCGAAGCATCGAGGACGGCGCCCTTAAGCCGGGCGATAAGTTGCCCACCGTCGTTGAGTTCTGTGAGCTCTATAGCGTTTCCAAAATCACCGTCAAACGAGCGATTGAGCAGATCACCGAGGAAGGCCTTATTACCAGCCGGCGTGGATCGGGCACCTACGTCAAGGACACGGCGGGGCTTCCCGGCCAGGTGTTTTTTCAAGGCAAAAACGACCGTGCCCAAGGCTTTTCGTACGAGCATCGCGGGGAGAAAGTGACCTCGGTGGTCTACGATTTCTCGATCGTCAATCCACCGGCAGAGGTTGCGACCCAGCTGGGAATGACCGAGGATGACTTTGCCTATCACGTCGTGCGCGTGCGTCAGGCCGATGAGAAGCCCATCGTTATCGAGTACACCTACATGCCCCTCGAGCTGATTCCAGGCCTTAAAAAGAAGGACCTGTACGGATCGGTCTACCGCTTCATCCGCGAGCAATGTGGGCTGAAGATTTCGAGCTTCCACCGTACCATTCGCGCCGTGGCAGCAACCGAGGAAGAAGCCGAGCGTCTGGACACCAAACTTGGCTCTCCCCTGCTCGAGCTCACCCAGATTGGCTTTTTGGACAGCGGCGCCGCCTTTGAGTATTCGATCTCGCGCAACGTTGGCGATCGCTTTGAGTTGCACAACGTAACGTTGGCATAGGTTTTTGTAGTCACGCGGGCGCTCGTTTTGAGCCGTCTTACGCGGCACCCGCACAACCTTATGGGAGTATGCACATGTCCGATTTGATTAAACTCACGCCGATCTTCCACGAGAAGATCTGGGGCGGCCGCCAGTTGGAGACCGTGTTTGGCTACGACATTCCCGAGGGTCCCATCGGTGAGTGCTGGGCCATCTCGGCCCATCCCAACGGCGACTGCCAGATTGCGGAGGGACCGTACGCCGGCCACACGCTGTCGTGGCTGTGGGCCGAGCACCGCGAGCTCTTTGGCAACTGCGAGGGCAAGGAGTTCCCGCTGCTCATCAAGATTCTGGACGCCAAGGACGACCTTTCGATCCAGATTCATCCCAACGACGAGTACGCCGCCAAGCACGAGAACGGCAGCCTGGGCAAAACCGAGTGCTGGTATGTACTGGACTGCGAGCCCGGTGCCACGATCATCGTCGGCCAGCGCGCGCACGACCGCGCCGAGGCCGCGCAGATGATCGTGGGGGGCCGTTGGGACGAGATGCTCAACGTGCTGCCGATTCACAAGGGAGACTTTTTCCAGATCGACTCCGGCACCGTTCACGCCATCAAGACCGGCACGCTGATTCTGGAGACGCAGCAGTCGAGCGACGTGACATATCGCCTGTACGACTACGACCGCCCCGGCACCGACGGAAAGCTGCGCCCGCTGCACATTGAGCAGAGCCTCGACTGCATCGACTTTGATGCTCAGGCTCCGACCGACGGCACGGTGACCGCGCCCGAGGTGGACGGCGTGACCGAGCTCGAGTCCAACCCCTGCTACACCGTCGATCGCGTGCGCGTCAACGGCAGCAAGACCCTCGACCAGCGCTGGCCCTTCATGTGCCTGTCGGTCATCGACGGCGAAGGCACCGTCTGCGGCGACCCCGTCCACAAGGGAAGCCACCTGCTGGCCCCGAACACCGTCAGCTCCATCGACCTCGAAGGCAAGATGGAACTGATCATCAGCCACCTGTAGGTCGCACCAACAACCAAAACGCAACAAGGGGCTCCCCCGTCCATGT
>UQJA01000057.1 GCA_900541285.1 uncultured Collinsella sp. | reverse complement strand
CGGCGCCACCTCGGGCTGCATGTTTGTGGGAATTAGCTAACCGAAAGGCTTACACGTGAACGAAGAACCTCAAGTCCTCTACTGCGACGCCTGGCTCATGGCCATCGATAAGCCCGCCGGCATGATCGTCCACGGTGACGGCACCGGCGAGCGCACACTTACCGACTACGCCAGCGACCTGCTGCTGGCCATGGGCGACGGCTTTGCCGCGACCGACATGCAGCCGCTCAACCGCCTGGACCGCAACACCACCGGCGTGGTGCTGTTCTCGCTCGACAAGCAGACGCAACCCGCTTTTGACCAGATGGTGATCGACCACGCCTTCGAAAAGCACTATCTGGCGCTCGCCGAGGGCAAGATCGACTGGAACGAAAAGCTCATCGACAAGCCCATCGCCCGCGACCGCCACGATAGCCGTAAGATGCGCGTCGGTGCCAGCGGCAAGCCGTCTCAGACGCGCGTCAAGGTGCTCAAGCGCCTTAAGAGCCGCCGAGGCCTGCCCACGCGCTCGTATATCGATGTCGAGTTGCTCACCGGCCGCAAGCATCAGATTCGCGTGCACCTGGCAAGCGAGCGTCATCCCCTGGTAGGCGACGACCTGTACGGAACGCCGCGCCCTTGTGGCCTGATGCTCCACGCCCACAGCGTGTCCTTCACGCATCCCGTAACCGGCGAGCACATCCACATCGAAGCCCCCTGCCCCTGGGAGCCCTAAAACCTGCCGAAAAGGGACAGGTTTATTTTGGCAGGTTTTATCTGGGCAAACGTCAAACCACCACAAAGGTTCCTGCCCCTTCGCGGTGGTTTTGGCCTTAGCCCGTCCCCTGCTGTTAGACCGTGATGACGTTGTCCATTGCCCGGTACTTGGCGGGGGCCTCACCTGCGGTAATAATCGTTACGTCGCGAAAGTCCGCGAACTTGACGGGCGCCACCATGCCAAATTTACTGGCGTCCGAGATTACGAAGCGCTTGGCGGTATGGCGCATCGAAATGCGCTTGACCTGCGCTTCCTCGATATCCGGTGTGGTGAGACCTTGCTCGGCGGCGATGCCATTGGAACCCCAAAAGCCACAGTTGAAGTTGTAGCGGTCTAAGGTTGCCAAGGCATCGGGCCCAACGAGCGCCTCGGTCTCGGGCTTGAGCTCGCCACCCAACACCACGGTGCGCATGCCGCGCAAAGCAAGGTGCTGAGCATGGAGCACGGAATCGGTCACATAGGTGACACCTTCAAGGTGTGGAAGATGCTCGATGAGCTTGAGCGTCGTCGAGCCCGAGTCGATGTATACAAAGCTCTCGGGCTCCACAAGCGCCGCCGCACGGGCGCAGATACGCTCCTTGTCGTCGTTATGGAGGTCGCTGCGCTCATTGAGCGTTAGGTCGCGCGTCACGTGCGCGCGCTCAAGACTCGTCGCTCCACCGTGGACCTTGGCGATGCGGTGCGCTCGATCGAGCGTCTGCAGGTCGCGCCGAATGGTAGACGCCGTCACGCCCAGGGTATCGGCAAGCTCTGGCACAGTAACCGAGCCAGCCTGCTGCACCATCGACACAATCGCGTTGAGCCTATCTTCCGCAAGCATCGCTTACTCCTCCTCGGGGTACACGACTCCCCAGTCGGCGCGTAGCTTGGTCATAAGCTCCATAACATCAGAAGCATAATCCAGCAGCTCGCGCTTGGAGTCGTCGCCGGCAACCGCCTTCTCGAGGTCGGCCATCTCATAACACAGGGCATAAGCCTCGGTGCCGGCGTGGACCTCCTCTCGGTGGCCGTCCGCAGTCCACACAATGGTCGCGTGATCGGCACGCGGATACTCGTTGACCTCGATATAGCACTTGTCAAAGCTGATGACCGAGCGCTTGGGCTGCTTGGAGTGGAGCGTAAGGCTCACAACACCCAGCTGCTGCTCGGCATTACGGCATACGATACCGCCCGCAACATCAACACCGGTCTCACAGGTATTGCCCAACGAAACGACCTCAGCGGGCTGGCTTGCCATAAAGAGGCGCATAACGGACAGAGCATACACGCCAATGTCGAGCATGGCACCGCCAGCAAGGTTGCGATTGTAGAAACGGTTGGTCAGGTCGCCGTACTCCTTGTAGCTACCAAAGTTGAGCTGAGCGAGATTCATGCGGCCGAACTCACCGGCATCCATGCGACGGCGCAGCTCGTGATACAAAGGCATGTGGAGCACCGTTGTAGCGTCCATAAGGACCACGTTATGCTCGTCGGCAATGGCTCGGGCCTCATCGAGCTCGGCAGAATTGAGGGTAATGGCCTTTTCGCAGAGCACGTGCTTGCCGGCTGCCAGAGCGGCGCGCAGGTAGGTGATATGCGTGTTGTGCGGCGTGGTGATATAGACCGCGTCAATGTTCGGATCGGCATAGAGGTCCTCGACCGTGTCATAGACCTTTTCGATGCCATACTGCTCGGCAAAAGCTTGAGCCTTTGACAGCGTGCGGTTGGCGACGCCCGCAAGCTTGCGGCCGGCAAGAGCGAGAGACTGAGCCATCTGGTTGGCGATAATGCCGCACCCGATCACGGCCCAACGAAGCTCGCGAGCCGTAAAGACATCATCGGGGAACGGCTTACCCTGGACCGAAGCAAACGCTGCCTTTGCGGCTGCCGCGGAGTCAAGTGGAGCCTGCTTGGAATCTGCCATATGTGCCTCCTGAATCATAGATCGTCTCGCATTTCTGCCGTTTCTATATTCGCACAACTATGCGCGTATATGCACGTATATGCGTATTTATGTGCAAACAGTTATCATATAGCAATAGATTGCACATGTTTGCGCGGTTACACGCATTATCACGCAATTATATGCGCGTAAATGCGCATGTAACGATCATCGTGAAACATAAAGAGACGGAACACCGTAGCCCTAAAAGACAGAGCCAGCTGTATTACTCCACCCCTCTGGGGGCACCAGACATCAAAGGACCGTCCCAAACTGCCGGCACATAGGGAACGTCCCCAGCTGCCGGCATTTCAACGGCACTCATTTAAGTCTGTCCCCAATGAGTACCATAAGTCTGTCCCCAATGATTAGGGATAGAAAAAGGCCCGGGTGCCGTGGCATCCGGGCCTTTGCTAGCAACTTGATGTTGCGGGCAGCTTAGAACTTGTGGCCGCACTTCTTGCAGACGCGCAGCTTGTTCTTGCCGTCCTTCTCGTGACCGACGCGGGTAACCTTACCGCACTCGGGGCAAACGAGATTGACGTTGGAGGCGTCGATGGGAGCCTCCTGCGAAACGATGCCGCCCTGCTGGTTGGCAGCGTTGGGCTTGACGGCCTTCTTGACGACCGAAACGCCCTCGACAACGACCTTGTTCTCTGCGGGGAGGGCACGCAGGATAACGCCCTGCTTGCCGCGATCCTTACCAGAGAGAACCTGGACCTTATCGCCCTTCTTGATATACATATATCTCCCCTAACTACAGGGTCTCGGGAGCGAGCGAGACGATCTTCATGTACTTCTTATCACGAAGCTCGCGAGCGACGGGCCCGAAGATACGGGTGCCGACGGGCGAACCATCGTTGTTGATGACAACGCAGGCGTTCTCATCAAAGCGAATGTAGGAGCCATCCTTGCGGCGGATCTCCTTAACGGTGCGAACGACGACGCAACGGACAACGTCCTTCTTCTTGACGTTGGCGCCAGGGGTAGCCTCCTGGACAGCACCGATGAACACATCGCCGATGCCTGCATAACGACGCTTGGAACCGCCAAGCACCTTGATGCAGCGAATCTTGCGAGCGCCGGAGTTGTCGGCGACGTTCAGCATGGTTTGCATCTGAATCATGGTAGATGTTCCTCCGAACTAAGAACCGAAGAGAGGTGCGCAGCCTTTATACGGCCCGTGGTATGCAAGCCAGGCATACGCACATCTTCGGAAACGTACAAGTCGTAAGAGCGACTGCTTATTTAGCGCGCTCGACGACCTCGATGAGGCGCCAACGCTTCATCTTGGACATAGGACGGGTCTCCATAACGCGGACGGTGTCGCCCACGCCAGCCGTGCACTCCTCGTCGTGAGCGTGCAGCTTCTTGGAGCTGGTCATCATCTTGCCGTACTTGGGGTGACGCTTGCGCTCGGTGATGGTGACAACAATGGTCTTGGCACCGGAGACGGAGGTAACGACACCCGTACGGACCTTACGCGAGTTACGCGAATCAGTCATGTTCTCTCCTTAGGTCCTACTCGGCGACAGCGGACTTCTCCGCTGCGATCTCGCGGGCGCGCTGCTCCGTGAGGACGCGAGCGATGTCCTTCTTCACGGTGTTGACGCGAGCGGTGTTGTCCAGCTGGCTGGTGGCCATCTGGAAACGAAGGTTAAAGAGCTCGGCGCGCATTTCCTTCAGCTTCTCAACGAGCTGGGCGTCCGAGAGCTCACGAATCTCTGCGGGCTTCATTAGTTCTCCTCCTTGGCGGCGGCGGCGTCCTCAGCAGCCCACTTGGCCTCGAGAGCGGCCTCCTCAGCCATCTCCTTCTCGATGCGCTGCTCAGCGTTCTTAGCAGCAACAATCTTGGTCTTGATGGGAAGCTTGTGCTGTGCAAGACGCAGAGCCTCGCGAGCAACCTCCTCGGGAACACCCTTGACCTCGAACATGATGCGGCCGGGCTTGACGACGGCCACCCACTCCTCGGGGTTACCCTTACCAGAACCCATGCGAGTCTCGGCAGGCTTCTTGGTGATGGGCTTATCGGGGAAGATCGTGATGTAGACACGACCGCCACGCTTCATGTAGCGGGTCATGGCAATACGAGCGGCCTCGATCTGACGGTTGGTGATCCAATGGGCCTCGAGAGCCTGGATACCAAACTCGCCGAAATGCAGCTCGGTATTACCCTTGGCCTGGCCCTTCATGGAGCCACGCTGCACCTTGCGGTGAAGAATACGCTTAGGGGCAAGCACTACTGACCCCTCCTCTCGGAGTTACGACGACGAGGACGGGAAGAGCCCTCGAGTGCAGGGTTGGGAACAGGCTGGCCCGGGAGCTTCTCGCCCAGGTAGATCCAGACCTTCACGCCGCAAGCGCCCATGGTGGTGCTGGCGACAGCCGTGCCGTAGTCGATCTTGGCACGGAGGGTGTGCAGAGGCACGCGACCCTCGCGGTACCACTCACGACGGCCCATCTCGGCACCGCCGAGACGACCGGAGCACTGGATACGGATGCCCTTAGCGCCGGCCTTGCGGGCGGACTGGACAGCCTTGCGCATAGCGCGACGGAAGGCAACGCGGCCCTCGAGCTGCTCGGCGATAGACTGAGCAACGAGGTTGGCGTCGAGCTCGGGGCGCTTGATCTCGACAACGTCGACGGAGAGCTGGCCCTTGGAGACGCCAGCGACCTTCTCGAGCTCGGTGCGGAGGGTATCGATCTCGGCACCCTTCTTACCGATGACAACGCCGGGGCGAGCGGTGAGGATGATGACCTTCACCTTGTCGCCAGCGCGCTCGATCTCGACGCGGGAGACAGCTGCGCGGGAAAGACGCTTCTCGAGGTACTTGCGGATCTCGAGATCGTTACCGAGGGTCTTAGCGTAATCCTTCTCTGCGAACCAGCGGGAGCGCCAGTTCTCGGTGATGCCAAGACGGAAGCCGGTGGGGTAGACTTTCTGACCCATACAGCTTTACGCCTCCTTTCGAGGAGCAACGACGACGGTGATGTGGGAAGTACGCTTCAGAATGCGAGAAGCGGAACCCTTGGCGCGGGGACGGATGCGCTTAAGCGTCGGACCCTCGTCAACATAAGCAGCGGCGACAACCAGGTTGTCGGCACGCAGACCGTTGTTGTTCTCGGCGTTCGCAACGGCGGAACGGAGAACCTTCTCGACATCCACGGCGACGGCGCGGTCGCAGAAGTGGAGGATGTCGAAGGCCTGAGCGACAGGCTTGCGGCGAATCAGATCGACCACCAGGCGGGCCTTGCTGGGGGAAACACGCACGTACTTAGCGACGGCGCGAACCTCGGTGGCCTCAGTTTCAATAGACTTAGTTGCCATTTACGGTTAACCCCCTATTTGGCCTTGTGGCCACGGAACGTACGAGTCGGCGCGAACTCGCCGAGCTTGTGACCAACCATGGACTCGGTAACATACACGGGCACATGCTTGCGGCCGTCGTGGACGGCGATGGTGTGACCAACCATCTCGGGGAAGATGGTGGACGCGCGGGACCAGGTCTTCACGACGTCCTTCTTGCCAGCCTCGTTCATCGCGGTGATACGCGAGAGAAGGCGAGTCTCCACGAACGGGCCCTTTTTGAGACTTCTGCTCATAAGTGCTTTCTCCTAAAACTCGGTATCCGAAATTACTTCTTACGGCGACGAATGATGTGCTGGTTCGAGACCTTCTTCTTCTTGCGCGTACGAAGGCCCTTCGTCGGCTTACCCCAGGGGGTAACGGAGGGACGACCAGAGGTGTGGTTCTTGCCCTCGCCACCGCCGTGCGGGTGGTCGACAGGGTTCATGACGGTACCGCGGACGGTCGGGCGCACGTTCATGTGACGCTTACGGCCGGCCTTGCCGATGACGATGTTGGAGTGATCGGCGTTGCCGACCTCACCGACGGTGGCGCGGCAGGTAACGAGGATGCGGCGCATCTCGGAGGAAGGCATACGGACAATAGCGTACTTGCCCTCCTTACCCATCAGCTGGCAGGAGTTACCGGCGGAACGGGCGATAGCAGCGCCCTTGCCCGGCTGGAACTCGACGGCGTGGATGAGCGTACCGACGGGGATGTCGGCGAGGGGCAGAGCGTTGCCCGGCTTGATGTCGGCGTCAGAACCGGACATGATGGTCTGACCGACCTCGAGGCCCTTGGGGGCCAGGATGTAGCGCTTCTCACCGTCAGCGTAGTGCAGCAGAGCGATGCGAGCGGAACGGTTCGGATCGTACTCGATCGTGGCAACCTTGGCGGGCACGCCGTCCTTGTTGCGCTTGAAGTCGATCACGCGGTAACGACGCTTCACGCCGCCGCCCTGGTGGCGGGTGGTGATGCGGCCGTTGTTGTTACGACCGGCCTTCTTGGGCAGGGGCTCGAGAAGAGACTTCTCGGGCTTGGTGCAGGTGATCTCGGAGAAGTCGGAGATCGTCTGCCAACGCCTACCAGCGGAGGTCGGCTTAAGGTGCTTTACAGCCATTACAATCCCTTTCAATAGGAATCCGTTAGCCATCGCAGACAGGGATTCGAGGTTCTGCCTCGGGTGCGATGACACCGGACGTATACACGGTTCCGGGCGTGTCCATTTTATACGCCCAAAACCTTGAGCTCCCGCCTCCCCTATTTGGGAGGCATGAGCTCACTCAACAGCAGCGAGTCTTAGGCCTGGTTGCCAAAGACCTCGATGGTGTCGCCCTCGGCCAGCGTGACGATGGCCTTCTTCCAAGAACGGGTCTTGCCGGCGACATAACGCACGCGCTTGGTCTTGGGCTTGACCGTCAGGGTGTTCACGCGAACGACCTTGACGCCGAAGATCTCCTCGACAGCGTCCTTGATCTGATACTTGTTAGCATCCTTGGCGACCTCGAACGTGTACTTGTTCAGCTCCATGCCGGAGAAGGAACGCTCGGACACGATCGGACGGATGATGATCTCGTGGGCGGTCATTTATGCAAGCACCTCCCCGAAGTGAGCGGCGATGTCGGCGGGCATCAGCACGGCGTTGTTGTTGACGAGATCGTAGGTGTTGGCCTCGTCAGCGGTGATGATGAACGTCTTGGGAATGTTGCGGAACGACAGGTAGGCGTTGACGTCCTCATCGCGAACGATGATGGTCAGACGCTTGCCCTCAAGGCCGAGAGCCTTGAGCATGGCGACGGCAGCCTTGGTGGAAGGCTTCTCGAAGCCGTAGTCGTCGACGAGCACGAGCTCGCCATCGGCCAGCTTGGCGGACAGCGCGGAGCGCATAGCCAGCTTGACCTCCTTGTTGTTCATACGCTTAGCGTAGGAACGGGGCTTGGGGGCGAAGACAACGCCACCGTGACGCCACTGGGCAGCACGGATGGAACCCTGGCGGGCACGGCCGGTGCCCTTCTGACGCCAAGGCTTCTTGCCGCCACCGGAAACCTCAGAGCGGCCCTTAGCGGACTGGGTGCCCTGACGCCAAGAGGCCATCTGGCACTTGACGATGTGGTGCATAACGTGGATGTTCGGCTCGATGCCGTACACCTCAGCGGCGAGCTCGGCCTCGGCGACCTTCTTGCCCTCGCTGTTCTTTACTTCAAACTTTGCCATTTAAGTGTTCTCCTTGGTATGACGCTGGGCTAAATGGGCTGGGCCCTTAGGCCATACGGATGGCGACGAGACCATTCTTGGCACCCGGGACAGCGCCCTTGACCAAGATGAGGTTCTGCTCGGCATCGATGCGGACAACGGAAAGGTTCTTGACGGTAACGCGCTCGTTACCCATGTGACCGGCCATCTTGACGCCCTTGAGGACGCGCGCAGGATAGGCGCACTGACCGATAGAACCGGGGTGACGCTGGAAGTGAGAACCATGCGTCATAGGACCGCGGCGCTGACCCCAGCGCTTGATGCGACCCTGGAAGCCCTTACCCTTGGAGGTACCGATGACGTCGACCTTCTCGACATCAGCGAAATCAGCGACGGTAACGACCTCGCCGACCTTGTGCTCCTCGCCGTTCTCGACGCGGACCTCACGAAGGAAGCGGACAGGCTCGACGCCAGCCTTGGCGAAGTGACCAGCCATGGGCTTGTTCACGTTCTTGGCCTTGATGTCGCCGAAACCAATCTGGACGGCGTCATAGCCGTCGGTTGCCTGAGTTTTAACCTGCGAGACAGCGCAGGGGCCAGCCTGGATGACCGTGACGGGAACGACGTTGTCGTCCTCGTCCCAAACCTGTGTCATGCCAATCTTGCGGCCGAGAATCATGCTGATCAAGATATGATCCCAACTCTCGCGTGGTCTTGGGACAATGCGTACACCACCGAGCGTACGCCCCTAGAGGACCACTACTTACACGACGTGCTCCCCAGCCTTGTATTTCGCCCGGACTACCTGACAACCCTATTAAGCAGGCATTTTGTCCAGCCAGAATACTCCCCTGGTTACACACAGCTGTTTAGTATACACGGCTGCGGGCGTATCCATCGAGATTCATATTTCACTCACATTGTTTACGCAGGTAAAGTGCGTGGCACGTTCCCAGTGTGCGGCGGAGGGGGCGGGCCTGAGACATATTAAGGTTGCTGCTCTCTACAGTCCTGCTCACGACGGAGAGCACATTAAGTGCTCTCCTGTTCGTGCGGAACTCGCGACAACCTTAATATGTCTCAGGCCCGCCCCCTCCGCCGCACACTGGGAACGCCACGTTGATGTCTGCTAAACCTTGCTCGCTCAGGCTAATGACTTTGCTGGGGATCCACAATTTGCTGCAAGGTGAACTTGCATTGGAGCGTATCGTCCTCTTCTCGCTCATCGTCAAAATCAAAGACCATGATGGCACAGTTGGGGAGTTTTGTTGGGAGCTCGAAGTCCTCTGGGGCTGCAGCCTTGATGAATTGGCGGCTGGCGCTGCCGTGGCTTACTGCTAGGAGGGTTTCGATGCCCTCGGCGCCCATGAGATTGGTGAGGGTGCCTACCATGCGCTCCTGCAGCGTCTGGCTTCCCTCTCCTCCGAAGGGGACTAAGTCCTCGCCGGGGTCCCAGACGTCGGTAGGAAGGGCATCGTGGGGGCCTTCTTCGAAGGTTCCATAGCAGCGCTCGATGATGCCTTCGCAGGGCTCAAGTGCTACGTCCGAGCCGAGAAGCTCGCATGCGACGAGCTGAGCTGTGTCCATGGCTCGGCCTAGGGGCGAAGAGACCACTTTGTCGGGAACGACGCCGTGGTCCTTGAGCCATGCGGTTGCCATTCCCGCTTGCTTGCGGCCCAGATCGGTCAACGGAGAATCGCAGCGGCCCTGGACGAGCTTTTTAACGTTGAATTCCGTCTGACCGTGGCGGAGTAGATATAGGCGCTTCATGCTCTCCCCTTCTGTATAACTTGCTTTGCTGGCACAGCCCTACTCGTGGGCATGGCCTACGTAGTCTTCGTCGATCGTGATCTTGGCGACCGACTTGGGATATTCCGATTCGACCCGTTTCGCCAGCGCGCGCTTCAGGTCCTCGGCGCTCATCGCCAAATCCGAGGGACGTACGCAGTCAAAGATCACGTTGGTATGCGTGGGGCCCGGAACACAGCGTAGGTCGTGGATCGAGAGGCGGCTATCGACCTCTTGCGCCATAGCGTTGATGCGCAGGCGCATGCTCGCCACCTTTGAATCGTCGGTCACGATGGGATCGTAATGGAGCGTGACGATCATGCCGTCCTCGTCCCTAAACGACTGCTCAATATTGTCGAGCGTGTCGTGACTTTCCAGCGGGCTGGCCTCGGCCGCCATCTCGGCGTGCGCACTTGCAAACTTCCTGCCCGGGCCGTAGTCGTGAACCATCAAATCGTGAACGCCCAAAACGCCGGGATAGCTCATGATCTTGTCTCGAATGTGCTTGACCAGCTTAGGATCGGGCGCCTGGCCCAAAAGCGGGCTCACCGTATCCTGGATGAGTTCAAAACCGCTCCAGCCAATATAGGCGCCAACGGCAAGTCCAACCCAGGCATCAAGATTGGTGTGCGTCACCTGCGAAACAATTGCGCACGCTAACACGGCGCCTGTGGCAAGGACATCGTTCTTGGAATCCTGCGCGGTCGCATGCAGCGTCTCGGACTCAATGCGATCGCCGAGCTTTTGGTTGAGGGCCGCCATCCAGAGCTTTACGACCATCGAAAGCACTAGAACCGCCACCAGGGCAAGCGAAAACTCGACAGGTTCGGGGTTGATAATTCGCTCCACCGACGACTTCACCAGCTCAACGCCAATAAGCAGCACGAGCGCCGCCACGACCAGACCCGAGAGATACTCGTAGCGACCGTGGCCGTAAGGATGCTCGGGGTCGGCCGGCTTGCTCGCCAGCTTAAAACCCAGCACGCTCACGATATTCGAGCTGGCATCGGACAGGTTGTTCATGGCATCCGCCACGATCGAAACCGATCCCGAAACCACACCAATTGCGCCCTTCGCAGCACATAGTGCCACATTGGCGAGAATACACACCACACCCGTCAACGTGCCCACGCGCGCACGATCGCCCTGCGCACGACGAACGATCCACTCGACCATCTATATCTGCCCCCAACAGTTTTACTCATACACCCGTTTTTCGAATAACTCAGTAGTGTAGACCCTTTACCCCATCGATACAAAAAAGGCCGCAACCCTTAGGGCTGCGGCCTTGCAAATCGCACTATCGAGCAAAAAACTTAGAGCTTGATGTCGATATCGACGCCAGCGGGAAGGTCGAGACGCATGAGCGAATCAACGGTGCCCGAGGTGGGGTCGAGGATGTCGATGAGGCGCTTGTGGGTGCGCATCTCGAACTGCTCACGGGAGTCCTTGTTCACGTGCGGCGAGCGGATAACCGTGTACAGGTTACGCTCGGTGGGCAGGGGGACAGGACCGGAAACGCGAGCACCGGTCTTCTGAGCGGTCTCGACGATGAGCTTCGCGGACTGATCGACGACCTCGTGATCATAGCCCTTGAGGCGAATGCGGATCTTCTGGGTAGCCAACTTAAACCTCCAAAGAGTGCGAGAGATGTTCTCGCGGATTACGTAACAGGGAGCTCGAACTTAGGCGTTCTTGCTCATGACCTCGTCCACAATGGACTTGGGCGCGGGCTCATAAGAGTCGAACTGCATCGTGTAGGATGCACGGCCCTGGGTCTGGGAGCGAAGGTCGGTAGCGTAACCGAACATCTCGCCCAGCGGCACCTTGGCACGGATGAGCTTGCTGTTCTTGCGATCCTCCATGCCCTCGATCTTGCCGCGGCGGCTGGAGAGGTTGCCCATGACGTCGCCCATGTACTCCTTGGGCGTCTCGACCTCGACGCTCTCGACAGGCTCGAGCAGGATCGGATCGGACTTGCGCAGGGCCTCCTTGATGGCCATGGAGCCAGCAACCTTGAATGCGGCCTCGGAGGAGTCGACATCGTGGTAGGAACCGTCGACAAGCTCGACAGCGACGTCGAGGACGGGATAACCGGCGATGACACCGCTCTGCAGGGCCTCTTCGATACCCTTCTCGACGGACGGGATGTATTCCTTGGGAATCGCACCGCCGACGATCTTGTTCTCGAAGGTGAAGCCAGAACCCGGCTCGCCCGGACGCATGTTGATGATGGCGTCGCCGTACTGGCCGCGACCACC
>UQJA01000056.1 GCA_900541285.1 uncultured Collinsella sp. | reverse complement strand
GCCTTTCTTTGTTTCGATATCAAAAAGCCCGGTCGGTAGCCGCGAAAGCTACCGACCGGGCAAATCGTAGGCAATATGGTTGCTGTCGAGCAGCTGCTCAGCTTAGCCCAGCAGGCTCAGACCCACGGAGACAAACGCCAGGATAACGCCGACGATGGACTCACCGCCGAGCAGGCCGCTGGCAACGACCAGACCCTGTTCCTGGAAGGCGGCGTCCTTGGCAGCCCTCTCCTCGTCGGAAAGACCAGCGGTGGCGTCGCGGTGGGCGGACCACTTGTCGTAGGCGAGTTTGACGCAGGAGCCCAGGAAAGCCGTGAGTGACATGTAGAACGGCAGGTACACGCCCAGGCCGATCATCATGGCCGGAATGCCGAGCCAGTACATGACGATGCCGGCGATAAAGCCGCCAACGAACCACGGCACGCTCGGGATGCCCGAGACCATGGTGGCGACGACGCTTGCCTGCGCGGCAACAAAGCTCTTGTCGGGACCAAAGGCGTCCGGGCCATAGGCGGTGACGAGCGCGACCATGACGGCTGCGGCGGCCCGGGCGGCCACGAAGCCCGTTGTTCACCGCCAATGGCTTGGCCGATCCACTGCGCACGCGGGTTGGTGCCCAGCACGGCGCCGGCCTTAAAGTCGTTCATGACGTCGCCCGCAAGGCCGCACGCCACGGCTACGATGCCGGCGATAAAGAACAGCTTGACCTGAGCGATCTGTGCAAAGGCAGCCACGATGAGCATGACGATGAGGCCAAAGATCTCCATGGGGTCGATGCCCGTCTGGCCGCAGCTCTGCGCGCTCATGATGGTGGTGACAAAGGTGAACAACGTGACGATGACGGCCGGAACGGGGCCAAGGTCGAGCGCGATGGCAACGATTACGGCGATGGCGGCAGCGCCCAGGCCGATGATGCCGGCGTCGAGCTTAAGAGAGCCCGAGATGAGCGACTGCTCGTCGGTGTCGGTGGAGCTGTCGGCGGCAAGACCGCGGACGATACCGGCGACCTGCGGCAGGATGTCCTTGAGGACGACGGCGACGCCAAAGCCCATCATGAGGCCCATGCCCAGGGACTTGACGATGCCTTGCGCAGTCATAACGTCGAACAGACCGGCAGCGGTGCCGCCCACGATGATGCCAAAGTTGCCCAACAGGGCGCCGGCAAACCAGAAAGCGACCGGGGCGAAGCCCACGAGGAAGCCGATGGACAGCAGCATGGGCGAGTTGTAGATGGCAAAGGTCACGCCGGGGATGTTGAGCGTGCACAGCATGCTGGGCACCACGCCCAGGGCGTCGCGCAGCACGCTGTAGATGCCTGCGATGGCCATGGAGCCAAAGAGCTGCTTACCGGTCTTGCCGCCGGCCTCGGTGGCGCGTAGGGTCTGAGCTGCGGCGTTGCCGGTGGGGAACTCCAGCGCGGCGTCCACGATAAAGTGACGGTGGATGAGCGCGGTGGCCAGCAGGCCCAGGATGGTGCCGGCGAGCGCCACGATAAACATGTCGAGCCAGCTGATCTGGTCGGCATAGCCCAGCATCCAGGCGCCCGGGATGGTAAACGCCAGGCCGCCGGCGACCATGGCGCCCGCGGACATGATGGTGTGGGTGACGTTGGCCTCGTTGAGGCTGGCGTTGCCCATGAGCTTCAGGAAGAACAGCGAGATGACGGCAGCGAAAATGATTGGCCAGGGGAGGGCGCCCATCTTGAGGGCCGTGTAGGCCGAGCTTGCCGTGATGATCACGCAGCCAAGGACGCCGATGACGACACCGCGCAGCGTGAGTTGCCCGCGCATCGAGGCGCGGTTCGAGGGATTGCTCATATTGAACTCCTTTGCGTATATCCGCTTCCCCCGGGAGCGCCGCTACGGATGCGGCGCGGGAAGTCGGGTTACCAAAGGCCGTCGCGTGAGCTCGCAAACGACCGCGCATCAGTATAGCCGCAACCTAGTCATTTTGGGATGACTGGTTTAGGTAGGCGATATACTGCTGGGCAGACGAAAGGAGCGCCGACGATGCTTAATGGGTGCGCATATATATTGACGGTCGACGTGGGCAACACGTTCATTCGCTTTGGCCTGTTTGCAGAGGATTCGGCCGCGGCGCAGGAATGCCCGCTTGCGACGTGCGAGATCACGACGCCATCGAGCATTACGGCCGACGAAGCGCGTATGCGTCTCGCTCAAGTCATGGCCGCGCTGGCGGCTGATGCGGGCATGCCCGGCGCGCTCGTGCCCACGGCGGCCGTGCTGAGCTGCGTGGTGCCGGCGCTCGAGCGCCCGTGGAAAGCGGCGCTTTCCCGCACCTGCACGGGGCGCGTGCTCACCGTGGGGCCGGGCCTCAAGACCGGCATGCCCGTCCACTACGACGACCCGGCCGAGATCGGCCCCGACCGCATCGCCGATGCCGTGGCGGCTCGTGCCGTCTACGGCTCTCCGTGCATCGTGATTGACCTGGGCACTACGACCAATATCGAGGTCATCGACGCGTGCGGTACCTTTGTGGGCGGCGTCATCGCGCCGGGTCTGGCGCTCGGCGCCCGCTCGCTCTCGGCCGCTGCGGCGCGTCTGCCGCAGGTCGAGCCTTCGGCGCCCACGCATGTGATCGGCCGCAACACGCGCGAGGCCATGCGCTCGGGCGTGGTCTTGGGCGAGGTGGCCCGCATCGACGGCATGCTCGATATGGTGCTTGCCGAGATGCGCGCGACCAAGGCCGCGGGGGAGGGCGACGTGCCCATAGTCATTACCGGCGACGATGCCGAGGCGCTTGCGTCGCTGGTCGGTCATAGTCTGACGGTCGACGATGCGCTGACGTTGCGAGGACTGGCCGAGCTCTACCGCATCAACCAAAAGCCCCGCCGCGTGTAAAAGTGAGGGCGCCGGTGGGACAAACGCCTCCACCTTTCACCTGCTACAATGGGTCAAACTATTGCGATTACGGAGGTGTCTGCCATGTCGGACGATCTTCATCAAACTTCGTCAGGCAAGCGCCTGGACGTCATTAGCTGGGACGAGTTCTTTATGAGCGTGGCCATCGCCGCGCAGCGCCGCAGCAAGGACCCCAACACGCAGGTGGGTGCGTGCATCGCCAACACCAACCACCGCATCCTTTCGGTGGGCTACAACGGTACACCCTCGGCGCTCAACGACGACTTTTTTCCGTGGGGTACGAGCGACGACCCGCTGCAGGACAAGCACAACTACGTGGTCCATGCCGAGGCCAACGCCGTGCTCAACTACCGTGGCTCGCTCAAGGACCTCGAGGGTTCCACGGTCTACGTCACGCTGTTCCCGTGCCACGACTGCGCCAAGATTTTGGCTCAGGTGGGTGTGGGCGAGGTCGTCTACCTGGACAACAAGTACGCCGACACCGATGACGGCCGTATCAGCCGCCGCATTCTCGACTCCTGTGGCATCAGCTACCGCCAGGTCATCGTCGATGTCCAGATTGGTACCGGGGGACAGGCTCGACAGTAATATGCGTTGTCGCTATCTGACGACGAACGCAGCTCAAAGAGCCCCGTCCCAAATTGACTACTCGTGAAAGTCGCGTCTGCGCGCATGGACGGCTCGTGAGCGGGTACATGGCTGTAGTAACATAGCTTCTGTCCGCGGGCGTGCCCGCGTTATTGTGAGAAAGGAGCCCCTGTGGCTGTTAACGAAGAGCTGCTTAAGAAGGTTCTTGAAGAGATTCGCCCCAACCTGCAGGCCGACGGCGGCGATATGGAGTATGTGGGCGTCGACGACGAGGGTGTCGTCAAACTGGAGCTGCAGGGCGCTTGCGCCGGCTGCCCCATGAGCTCGCTGACCCTGTCCATGGGTATCGAGCGTATCCTCAAAGAGCATGTGCCCGGCGTTACCCGCGTTGAGCAGGTCAATGCCTCCGGCGAGACCAACGATCTGTACGACGAGTACGCGCCGTTCTAAGATGCGAAAGCTGCGGACGGCATACTCCGCATAGACGTTACGCCCAAATATGCGGCTGCGAGCGCAAGGCCCGCGGCCGCATTTGTATGTAGGGAGCAGGAGGGTCGACATGCTCAACGACTTCTACCATATGCTTGATCCTGTCGCGATCTCGGCGGGCCCCATCACCATCTACTGGTACGGCCTGGCCTACGTGGTCGGCGCCCTGCTCACGGCGGTCGTCATGTACCGCACGCAGCGCCGTTGGGGTTTTGACATTACGGTCGACGACCTGACGAGTGTCGTGGTCGGCGTGGTCTTTGGCCTTATCATTGGCGCCCGCCTGTTCTATGTCATCTTTTACGGCGACGGCTACTACTGGGCGCATCCGCTCGAGATCTTTGCCACCAACGAGGGCGGCATGAGTTTCCATGGCGGCCTGGTGGGCGGCATCATCGGCGGCGTGCTCGTGTGCCGCATGTATAAGCTCGATGCCTGGACTTTGGCAGACCTTGCCGTCATAGGCGCGCCGCTGGCCTTGTGCTTGGGCCGTTGTGCCAACTTTGTCAACGGTGAGCTGTGGGGCAAGCCGACCGATCTGCCCTGGGGCGTGGTCTTCGGTGGCACCGCGGGCGATATGCCGCGTCACCCCTCCCAGCTCTACGAGGCATTTCTTGAGGGCATCGTGCTCTTTTGCATTCTGCAGGTGCTCAGCCGCAAAAAGCCGCTGCTGCCCCAAGGCACGTTTATGGGCGTGTTTGTGATGGGTTACGGCATCGTCCGCTTCCTCATTGAGTTTGTGCGCGTGCCCGATGCCCAGCTGGGCTATCTGCTTGGCGGCGTCATCACCATGGGCCAGCTGCTGAGCCTGCCGCTCGTAATCGCGGGCCTGGCGCTCATCATCTTTGCTCGTCGCCGCAACCGGCCCCAGCGCATCTACCTCGACGCCTAACTACCACAAAGGGGACAGGCACCTTTGTGGTGATTCGCTGGGCAACGATGACAGAACCGTAACGTTTCCCCAGATAAAACCTGCCAAAATAAACCTGTCCCTTTTTGGCAGGTTTCTAGAAAGGCTCTTTGGACTGTGAAGGATTCCGATCTCTCCACAACGGCTGCGCGCGACGCTGCCCGCATCGTCTGGTTTAAGCGCTACCCCGCCAAGCAGACGCTCATCGCATTTTTGCTCGCGCTGTTGGCGACCACGGCGTTTTCCATCGATCCCGCCCCGGTGTCGAGCAACGCAGTCTTGGCGATTGACCCCAAAGCCTCGGGCATGCTGTACGTGTGCTACGAGGTGCTCCTCTCGTTTGCCGGCCATACCGACGCGGTCATGTTGCTTGCACTTGCCTGCCTGCTCACCTTGCCGTTTCGCTACGTGTTCTTTGGCCGTGGCGACACCTGGCGTCCATCGATCATTCTGCCGTCGCTGTTCTTCGCCATCTGCATGGTGTTCGGCCGCAGCTACGATCTCACCGACTCGGCCGAGATTGTCCTTGGCGACAAAGCCCGCATCATCTGCGCCTGGATTGGCGGCGCGGGCTGGATGCTCTTGGCGGTCGTTGCCTTCTACCTTGCCTTTGAGTGTCTAGATTGGCTGAGCTCTCGGCGCATTCCGTTTTCCGAAGCGCACTTTGGCCGCGTATGGTGTGTGACTCACGCCGTGCTCTCGGTCCATCCCTTTGCCGGGCCCTTCCTGGTGCTTATGATCGCCTGGGCGCCCACACTCATCGCTTCACTGCCCGGCCTTTTTATGGGAGATACGGGTGCGCAGATTCGCCAGTGGTTCAACTACCCCAACGGCACGAGTGACTACCTGCGTCTGCTCAATCCTAATGTGTTGCTCAACGGGCATCACCCCGTGGCGCACACGGCTATCATCGGTTCGTGCGTCCAGCTGGGGCTTTCACTGTTCAACAGCGCCAACGCAGGTCTTGCCATCTATACCTGCGCTCAATTTGTCATCACGGCTGCCTGCATGGCCTATTCCATTTCGTCGCTGCGCAAACTGGGCGTGAGCCTGCCGGTTCGCGGTGCGATCCTGCTGTTCTTCGCGTTTATGCCGATGTTCTCTAACTACGCGGCGTTGCTCACCAAAGACGTGCTCTTTGCCGATGCGTTCTTGGTGCTGCTGGTACAGACCGTCAAGCTCGTGGCCTGCGGCCTGCCCCGTCGCGATGCCAATGTCGAGCGAGCGGGCGAGAAAGCCCCCGTGCTCTTTGCGCGCCACGACTGGCTGCTGCTTGCTCTGGGTGCCATGGGTTCCACGTTTCTGCGCAACGGCGGCCTGGTGTTTCCCCTGGCGGCATGCGTAATCGCGGCGGCGTTTTGCGTATGGGACGTGCATGTGGCTCGTCGTGCAGCCAAGCAGACTGGTGCTGCGCCTTCGGGCGCCATCCCGCGTTTCCGCTGGGTTGGCGTTCTCGCGGTGCTCGCGCTCTGCCTTGCCTCTAACATGTACTTCACCAAGGTGTTTATGCCGGCGCACGACATTACGCCCGGCTCCAAGCGCGAAATCCTCTCGATTCCGTTCCAGCAGACGGCTCGTTTCGTCCAAAAGCACGACGGCCTCAACTCGGGCGTCAACCCCACGGTTAAGGAGGACGGCACCATCGTGGAGGCTCCTTGCGACGGTTCGGTGACCGACGAAGAGCGTGCCGTGATCGATCGCGTACTCAAGTACGAGAACCTGGGCCGCCGCTACAACCCCGACAAGTCCGATGCCGTCAAGAACTGCTTTAACGAGTACGCCTCGCAGGAGGACATCGATGCCTATTTTGAGGTGTGGGCCCAGATGTTCAAAAAGGATCCCGAGTGCTATATCTCGGCGCTTATCAATAACTACTATGGTTATTTTTATCCGAGCGCGCGCGATGCATGGGTCTACAGCACGGCGCGTAGCGCCGAGATCATGGTGCGTCCCGACAACCTCAAGTACTTCGACTTCCATCCGGTTGACAGCAACGTGGTGCGCTGGTGCGACCACCTGATCAATCTGTACCGTGTGGCGGTGCAGCGCATCCCGTTTATCTCGCTCACCATGAGCTCGGCCACCTATGTGTGGATCATGATCGCCGTGGTGGTCTACCTACTGCGTCGTCATTCATGGCGTGCGCTGGCGATCTGGGTGCCGCTGTTGGGCGTGCTCGCCGTGTGCCTGATTGGCCCGTGCAACGGCTCGACTTACATGCGCTACCTGTATCCGGTCATCGCCTGCATGCCCTTCGCCATCGGCGCCACCGTCACCCGCAGCGACTTCCTCTGGTTCTAACTTGGTGCATTGAGGTCAGGTTTCTTTGCACCAAAGGGGCCATCATCACGGCGCCTTCATTTTGGGGTTTATCTCGCAGGCCAGTAGGTATATCATAACGACGTTTGTTTATATTGCCCGAGCATCTGCGCTGGGCTTTAGGTCGAAACCGATAGGAGACACGTATGTCCGGACACTCTAAGTGGGCCACAACCAAGCATCGTAAGGGCGCGCAGGACGCCAAGCGTTCCGCCCTCTTCTCCAAGCTCAGCCGCAACATCACCGTTGCTGCCCGTCTCGGCGGTGACCCGCTGCCCGAGAACAACGCCAGCCTCGCCGCTGCCGTTGCCAAGGCCAAGGCTCAGTCCATGCCTAAGGACAAGATCAAGTCCGCTATCGACAAGGCTTTTGGTTCGGGTGCTGACGCCGCCGTCTACGAGAACATCGTGTACGAGGGCTACGGTCCCGCCGGTGTCGCCGTCTACGTCGACTGCCTGACCGACAATCGCAACCGTACCGCCGCCGATGTCCGTTCCGCCTTCTCCCACGCTGGTGGCAACCTGGGCACCTCCGGCTCCGTCGCCTTCCAGTTTGAGCGTAAGGGCCAGATTGTCGTCGCCAAGGAGATCCTGGACGAGAACGCCAAGAAGGAGACCATGATCGCCAACGGTGCTGCCGGTGACGAGGATGAGTTCATGATGGCCATCGCCGAGGCCGGTGGCGAGGACTACGAGGACGCCGGCGAGGAGTGGATCGTCTGGACTACTGCCAACGAGGTCATGGCTGTCTCCAAGGCGCTCGAGGAGCAGGGCGTCCAGGTCAAGGGCTCCGAGACCACCATGGTCCCGACCACCCCGACCGAGGTCTCCGGCGCCGATGCCAAGAAGGTTCAGCGCCTCATCGACCGTCTTGAGGAGCTCGACGACGTCCAGGATGTTTACAGCACCATGGACATGACCGACGAGGTCATCGCTGCCCTCGAGGAGGAGTAGCGCCCGCACGGGTTAAGCCGTGCATATCTGGGCATAATGAAGCGAGCATGCAAGCCTCGTGGAATAGATGAGCCGGATCCGCGTGCGTAGAGCACCGGACCCGGCTCTTTTATAATGATGCGAACCGTTTTGCATTTCGAGAGCCGAGATTTGAAGGGAGCGCCACGTGCGCGTACTCAAACGAGCCCTAGCGATTGTGTATCTTGCCGCCGCCATCGTGGCGCTGGGTACGCTTGTCTGCCAGTTTTGGGGGCCGTATACGTATCGCTTTATGCTGCTGATGCGCGACCCCATGCCGCGCATTGTCGTGACGGCATGCGGCGGAGTTGTGGCGATCGGCGTGCTGGTAAGCTTCTTCCGCCTGATGTTTGCTCGTCGCGAGCCGTCCTGCGTGCATCCGGCGGGGGAACGCAATATCGAGGTTACCCTTGCGGCGCTTTCTTCGTGTGCCAGGGCTGCTGCCGAGCGCGACGACCGCGTGATGGTCGAGCATGTCGAGGCCCGCGTCCAAGGCTCCGACGATTCGCACGTCCGATTTAAGGTCGAGGCTATCGCGCTTGACGATAAGGACGTGGCATCTCTGGCTACCGCGATGCAGCAGCGCATCGAGGAAGCTTGCGACACCATGCTCGGCACGCCGGGTACGACGGCGCGCGTCCGTTTTTTGCCGTCCAAGACTACCGTCCAGACCGTGGAGGTTTCCGGTGAGTGATACCAATCAAGATAAGACCGCTCGTACGCCGCGCCTGACGATTGACCAGAGCGCTGCGCCGGCGAGCGAACCTGTTGATTCCAAAGCAGAGGCAACCGAGTTGCAAGATGCGGCAGCCGCGGATTTTGACGAGGCTATGGGTCTCATCAAGGGTACGGGCGCTGCCATCTGGAGCTATGCTGTGCGTCATCCCAACACCACGCTCGGCGCCGTCGCTGGCTTTATCCTCGCCGTGTTGGTGCTCACGCTCGGCCTGTGGGATACGCTTGTCATTGCATTCTTCGTGCTGATCGGCGCTGTGATTGGCCAGATTCGCGACGGCGAGAACGGGATCGTCAACTTCTTCGGCCGTCTGTTTAGTGGCCGCTAATATGTATTCGACTGTCGCATCCGCGGCAGGCATAAGGAGGAACCATGGCTTTTAATACGAAGGTCGATGTGGCCGATACCGAGCTCGAGGAGAACGAGGCGGTCGTCGCCGAAGCCGAGGATGTGACGCTCGAGGACGAGGCTCTTGTCGAGGTCGAGTCCGATGTGGATGAGGATGACGAGGAAGCGGATGAGTCCGAGGACTCGCTGACCTATTCCAACGGCGTGATCGAGAAGATCGTTGCCATGGCCACCCGCGAGGTTCCGCACGTTCTGGGCATGAAGGGTAACCTCATGCATTTTGTGCAGGAGCAGTTTGGTGCCGAGAATCTGACCAAGGGCGTGACGGTCGAGGTCACCGATGACAATCGCGTGGTCGTCAACATCTCCGTCATCATCGAGTACGGCGCCTATGCGCCCGCGATCTTCGACGATGTCAAGGCACGTGTCACCGAGCGCCTCGCCGCGATGACCGGCCTTGAGGTGGCGGGCGTCAACCTGCGCATCGAGGACGTCATCACCCCCGAGGAGTACGAGCACCGCACCAGCCAGCACGAGTAACCTTCCAAAAAGGGACAGGTTTGTTTTGGCAGGTTTTATCTGCGAAAACGTTAAACGGTCGACCGCGCAAGCAAAAGCGTGGCCGGCCGTTATTTGTATGCCCCCCGATGTAGGCATACCGCTCGTCTAACTAGGGGTTGCAATCGTCGCGTTCCGCGTTACCCTAATGGGCGCATTGTTTCCAAATTGTTAACGAGGGGTTGCCGTAATGGCTGACGAGCACGAAACAGAAAGCAAGGCATGGGCGATTGAGGCCGCCGCGGCAGAGGCGGCATCGCGTGCTGCCGAGGAGATGCATCGTCCTCCCGTGGTGCCGATGGAGCGTGTGGTTGATCGCACCGATATCGAGCGCGGCGAGCGTGCCGGTCAAAAGCGCAGCCAGGAGCCGGGCTTCCCGCGCTTTTTTGCCGAGCTCAATCTGGGCCTGATTCTTACGGCCTTTGCCATCGTTGCGTTTAAAACCCCTAATCACTTTGCTTTTGGCGGCACCTCGGGCGTGTCGGTCATTCTGTCCACGCTGTTCCCGACCCTGCCCGTCGGCGTCTTTATGTGGATTATCAACGCGGCTCTCGTCGTTTTGGGCTTTATCTTTTTGGAGCGCAAGGCAATCCTGTGGAGCGTCTTCGCCTCGTTTGCGCTTTCGGCCTACGTCTCGCTGTTTGAGCTCTTCATTCCGACCGATGTCTCGATGACGGGCGATATGTGGCTCGACCTGTGCTTTGCCGTCATCTTGCCGGCGCTTGGCAGCGCTATTGTCTTTGACATCGGCGCCTCGACGGGTGGCACGGACATTCTTGCCATGATCCTCAAGCGCCGCACGACGCTCGAGATTGGCCGTGCCCTGCTGCTGGTCGATATCGGCATCGTGACCATCGCGGCTTTTTTGTATGGCCCGCGTGTCGGTCTGTATTGCGTGCTCGGCCTGTTTGCCAAGACGCTTGTGGTCGACAAAGCCATTGAGAGCATTCACCTGCGCAAAGTCTGCACGGTCATTTGTTCCGAGCCCCTTAAGGTCGAGGAGTTTATCGTCAAGCATCTCAACCGCACGGCGACCATCAGCCGCGGCTACGGTGCCTTCTCGGGCAAGTGCGTGACGGTGATCATGAGCGTGCTGAGCCGTCGCGAGGCCGTGCAACTGCGCCGCTATGCGCGCGAAGTCGATCCAGGTGCCTTTATCACGATCGTCGACAGCTCCGAGATCGTCGGCAAGGGCTTCCGCGGAACGAACTAGCACAGACGTATTCAACGAACTGCCTGCTGGCGCCGTGTACCTTGCAAATCGGTCATCTTTGAGTATTTGACCCCACATTGGGCAATAATGATGCTAAAGACATCGTTTGCGATCCAAGTGATTCGTTCAAGATACGAAGGGATGATTTTATGTTCTGCTCGCAGTGTGGCGCCCCCATGGGCGATAACGACAAGTTCTGCGGCGTGTGTGGTGCTCCTAATGCCGGTGCCGCTGGCCCCGCTCCCGAGGGACAGCCTCAGCCCCAGCAGTTTGTTCCGCAACCGCCCGTGGCGAATGCGCCAAAGGGCTGTGTGGCTCAGGCGTTCCAAGATATGACCAAGACTCCGGGCGTGCTTCAGCGTGTATGTCAAATCGCGTTTTTGCCGGCGCTGATTTGCGTTGTGTCGGTGCTCGTGTTGTTTATTCCCGTTATTGGCGGCATTGCGGCTGCCATCGGCTTTTTGGCAGCTTGCATTGCGAGCGTGTGCGGTTCGGGCTTTGGCATCGAGTGGGGTCGCGATCTGTCGCTTAAGATCGATGACGGCATGGACCGTCCACTCATGCGTTCCACGTCGTTTGGTCTCGGAGTCTTTTCGAGCGTTATTTCGGTCGTGCTCGAGGTTATCGCTGCCATTCCCGTTATCGGTGTAGTGCTTTCGCTGGTGGAGGGCGTGGTAATTGGCGCCGCGGGCTCGTATTCTTATTACGGCTCTTATGCGCTCGAGGCTGCGCTGTTCGGTTCGCTCGGCCTGCTTGTCCTGGCGCTAATTGCCTCGGCGATTCTGGGTGTCTTCTTTAAGATGTTCGCCGACATCGCCGTGATGCACTTTGCGGTGACCGGTCGCGTCGAGAGCGCGTTTTCGCTCGATAAGGTCTGGGCGGCCTTTAAGCACAACAAGACCAAGCTGTTCTGTGCTTCGTTCCTTCCCGAGTTTTTGACGGGCCTGGTCGCCAACGTTGTCACATGGATCTTGACGGTCGTCTTTGGCGCCATTGCCTCTGTCGGTATGTATAGCTACTACTATCGTCCTACGGGTATTGAGGCAATTGTTACCGGCGGTGGCGTCACGCTCGCGCTGTTCTTGGTGCTGGTCGCTTTCGTCACCGTATTTCTTACGGTCTTTGGCAAGATGCTCAAGCACCGTGCCGTTGGCTATTGGGCCGCACGCTATGCAAGCGAGTGGGCCGATGAGGATAAGGACGACGTCCTGACTTTTGTGTTGCCCTTCGAGAAGAAGTCCGCTCCTTCGGGTTACGGTGCTCCGGATGCTTCGCCGGCACCTGCACCCGCTCCCGCGACCGAGCCTGAGACGGCGCCCGA
>UQJA01000055.1 GCA_900541285.1 uncultured Collinsella sp. | reverse complement strand
TGGTTCGAGCCGATAAAGCTATGGATAAGCGAGCGCGTGAGCTCGGTATAGGAAAGCTGGGCGAGCGTCTCGCGCTTACGCGACTCCAGGCGCAGGCCGGAATCCGCCGGCTGCACGCCACGACGAAGCTCGCATGCCGGATCGTCGACGCTGGGCAGCGTGGTATCGCGGACCAGAACATCCTTGATCATGAGCTTGGGCTTCACACGCCCCTGCCAATGCTCGGCAACGGCCTCGAACACCAAGTCGACAGCGCTATCGCAGTTGATGAGCTTATCGATTTGCGGCACGCGGAACATAATGGCCGGCACACTCGCGGCGCCATCGGTCGCCACAAAGCGCATGTGCTCGCCGGTTTTGCCCACCACGGCGCGATCGCACATCGTCACGCCCTCGGCGGCCAGCAGCGGCACCTTGTTGCCCTGGCCAAACGGCTCAAGACGGGAAATCTGCTCGATGGTCTCAATATTCAGCTCGGAAAGGTCGACCGTGGCGGCAACCTCGTCGATGTCTTCAAAGTCCTCGACGGGAATCTCCGATAGCACGGCGGAAAGGCGACGACGGAATTCATCGAGCTTGGATGCCTCGATGGTCACTCCCACCGCACCGGCATGTCCGCCGCGACGAATCAGCAGGTCGGAACAGCGCTCGACGGCGTCAAACAGGTTAACTTTGCCCACCGAGCGACCAGAGCCGCGCGCGATACCGTCCTCGATCGAGAACAGCAGTGCCGGCACGTGATAGCGGTTGGTCAGACGGCTTGCCACGATGCCCTTGACACCCTCGTGCCAGCCTTCACCGCCCACGACGATCGCGCGTCCGCCGTCATAGGTCTCCTCGACCTTTGCCATAGCATCGCGCGTGAGCTCCGCCTCGATCTCACGGCGCTGGCGGTTGATTTCCTCGAGCTCAGCCGCCAGCGCGCTTGCTTCGATGGGATTGTGGGCAAGCAGCAGGTCGAGCGCCAGCTTGGGATCGGCCATGCGACCGGCAGCGTTTAAGCGGGGAATGAGCGAGAATGACAGGCCATCCGCCGTAATGCTCGAAAGGTCCGCCTTGGCGAGCGAGGCAAGCGCGATATAGCCGGGGCGGGCCGTCACGCGCATCTGCTGGATGCCCTCGGCAACCAGCGCGCGGTTCTCGGGCGTGAGCGGCATCATGTCGGACACGGTGCCCAGCGCCGCGACCTCGATTAGCGAACGCCAATACGACGGCTTGCCCAGGCGCTCACCCAGGACTTGCACCAGCTTGAGCGCCACACCAGCACCGGCAAGCTCGCGCGAGGGGCCCTCGTCTTCGAGCTTGGGGTCGGTCAGGGGCACACCCTGCGGCACCTGGTCGGAGGGCTCGTGATGGTCCGTGACCACCAAATCGATCCCCAGGCTCTCCAGATAGGAAACCTCTTCCTTGGCGGCAATGCCGTTATCGACGGTCACGATCAGCTGGGGGCGAGCGAGCTCGTTAACGCGGTCGAGTGCCGCGCGCGAAAGACCGTAGCCCTCATCAAAGCGATGCGGAATAAACGGCGTGACATCGGCGCCAAACGTGCGCAGCGCCTCGGTCAACAGGCAGGTCGACGTAATGCCGTCAACGTCAAAATCGCCAAAGACCGCAATGTGCTCGTGGTTGCGAATAGCACGCTCGACGCGGTCGGCAACGACCGACATGCCCGGGATAATGAGTGGGTCGGCCCAGTCGCGATCGAGCGAAGGCGTCAAAAACAATTGGCCCTCTTTGATGGAGCCAATGCCGTGCGCGACCATAATGCGCGCCACCAGCCCGGGAATGCCCAGACCAGCCGAAAGCTCCTTTTCGAGCTCGGGGTTTTGCTGAGCGACCGCCCAGCGATGCGTCGTCTTAAGCGATGACATAGGCACCCACCCCTGATAGGGGCAGGTCGCCGCGATACCTCTCACGGTTCATAGCGATGAGTCCTCTGTGTATGCCCGCTTCGGCAGGCAGATCTGTTGAATGGATTTATTATACCGTGCAGCGCGGACGCAAAACGCCGCGGTGCGCCGCGGTTTCGGCAAACGATGGCGGTAATGCCCTCGAAATAATCGAGCGTTTCAGCCGCACGGACACATACGAGCGTCTAGCATATCCATACAAACGAGTTCGCGGATAAAGGGAGTCACGGGGCATATGAAGCAATGGGCTGGACTGGGAAAGTTCCTCGCGGGGCATATGCAGATCATCGTTCCGATTTGCGTGGCGCTCGGCGTGCTCTTTCCCCAGCAGATCGGCGTACTCAAGCCCATTGTTCCCGCCCTCTTCGCCTTTATGACGTTTCAGGGTGCGCTCAGCAACACCTTTCACCAGGTAGCCGAGGTGTTCCACCGTCCGCTGCACCTGATTCTGGCGTTGCTGGTCTCGGCAGTGCTTATTCCCATCGCGGCGTATGCCATGGGGTCACTCTTCTTTGGCTCCAACCCCAACCTTGTCTGCGGCATCGTGCTCGAGTACAGCGTGCCCGTGGCCGTCACCGCTTTTATGTGGATCAGCATGTTCGGCGGCAACGGCCCGCTCGCGCTCACCATCATCCTGACGTCCTCGGTTATCTCCCCTGTGACGATTCCGCTCACGCTTAAGCTCTTGCTGGGTGCCACCGTCTCGATCGATGTGCCGAGCATGATGCAGGACATGGCCTTTATGATCGCCATCCCCGCCGTGCTCGGCATCGTGATCAACGAGCTCACGCGTGGATGGGGACACGAGAAGCTCTCCCCCGCGCTCTCGCCCGCCTGCAAGTTCATGATGATGGGCGTTATCGCCTCCAACTCCACCGCCATGAGCGAGTACGTGCTGCACATGAACGCGGTGCGCCTGGAAGTCGCCCTCTTTATTTTGACCTTCGCCATCAGCGGCTTTGTCGTCGGTTTTCTGGTCGCCCGTGCGCTGCATCTGCCATATAGCGAGACGACTACCATGTGCTTTACCTGCGGCATGCGTAACATCTCTTCGGGCGCCGTCATCGCCACGCAATACTTTCCGGGCGAAGTCGTGTTTCCCGTCATGTGTGGAACGTTGTTTCAGCAGGTGCTCGCCTCGCTTATCGGGCACCTCTTTGAGCGTCTGACCGGCGAGGAGCGCGCCGCCCAGCGCAAGCGTGTCGAGGCCGGCCGCAACGCCATGGCACGCTAGACTGCCCGCATTACGCGGGTGTTAGTCTTACTATACGAGCGTTTCCAGATGCGCACGCAGGCGCTCAGCATCGACATCGAGCGTGGTCTCAGCATTGACCTGGGCCAAACGATAGCCGACAAAGTAGGGCGAAACCACCCAACGCGGCAGCGCCTTGGCAATGGTCCGACCGCCCAGGTGATAGAAGAACAGGTTGTACGACTCTGCGCGACCACCGTGGTGCTCGTTCAGGATATAGCGCAGAGCTACCTGGATCGCATCGGCGAAGAGATCCGCCTCGGCTTGGTCTCTCGTGTCATCGCTGGCAGCGATTCCCTGCGGGGCTGAAACATTGACCTCAAAGAACCCCATAATCGGTTCGGTTGAGATGTTGACCGAGATTCTCTCCTGTTGCCAGACATTTATGCCTTCGAAATTGGCGGAAGTCAGCGAAGCATAACCGTTTTCCTGCTCCAAACCCACAATCTGCATGTGCGGATGAACGAGACTACCGCCCGAGAGCGGACCCTTGTTCTTGTACATGAGAACGCTGCGATACTGTCGGGAGTCAATCATCCGCTGCCAGCAATCCAGAGCAAACCGCATAACATGATGCAGCTCGTCCGGCGCATAGGTCACCAGGTCGGCGTCGTGGTCGGACGACTCAATCAATACGGTCTGGCGAGTGGCCCGCAAGGTCTTAAACTTATTCTCGAGCCAGATGCAGTCACCGTCGCGCCGGATGATATTGGCGAGTTCCTCGGTATCGCAAAAGGGGCACGCGGTGCCGGGGCGGCGGTTGTCGTCGGGCTTACCGCTCGCCTGCCGAACGTCAAATACCAGCGCCACGGGTTATACCTCCAGCGGCACGATCTTGGTGCCATGGAGCTCGGAGACGCCCAGTGCCGCCGCCACGGTATCGCGGTTGGCCGTGGAAATGCCGCCGCCGGGAAGGATGGTCAAGCGGTCGCCCGCATACTCGATCAAGCGGGCCAAGTTTTCGAAGTTGTCCTCGATCGGCGTACCGGCAGCGCCACCATGCGTCAGGATGCGTGTGATGCCGCAGTCGGCGAGTGTGTCAATCGCGTCGAGCTGAGCCTCGGGCGAGAGCTGGTCAAATGCCATGTGGAAGGTGATGTCGATGGGCTCACGCTTACATTCCTCGGTCGCGCAGCCCGCAGCCATCACGAGGGCGCCAAGCGTAAGCTCGTCGAGCGCCCATCCGCCAGCGCAGGGCTTGCAGCAGCCAAAGACCAAGCCGTCAACGCCGGCGCTCACGGCAAGGCCCAGGTCCATCTCCATCATACGCAACTCGTCCTGGTTGTAGTGAAAGTCGCCGCCACGCGGACGGATCATGCACATCACCCGTGCATCGTGTTCGTGGGCATAGTTGGTCGTAGCGCTGATAACGCCGGCCGAAGGCGTGGTGCCGCCAACGGCAAGGTTGTCGCACAGCTCGATACGCCTTGCACCGGCATCGATAGCCGCCGGCACCCGCTCAAAGTTCTCGGCACAAAACTCATACAGCATAGATAGACCCCCAAAGACAGCAGATGTTTTCCGACGGGCATTGTCACACATCCCCATGAAGTTGCGGTGGAATAGGGACTCTTTTGGCCTCTGGAGCCCGTATTCAGTCCCTATTTCACCGCAACTTAAAAAGGGGCGCTGACCGAGATAGTCAGCACCCCTTTGCTGGAAAAATTAACCGCCCAGGTAGGCCTTACGCACGTTGTCGTCGTGCAGCAGCTCTTGGCCGGTGCCGGTCATGGTGATCTTGCCGGTCTCGAGCACGTAGCCGCGTGTGGCGATGGAAAGAGCCATCTGTGCGTTTTGCTCAACCAGAAGCACCGTGGTGCCGGCCTTGTGCAGGTCCTCGACAATCTGGAAGATCTGTTCGATCAGAATCGGTGCCAGACCCATGGAAGGTTCGTCGAGCATAAGCAGTTTGGGGTTACTCATAAGGGCGCGCCCCATAACGAGCATCTGCTGCTCGCCGCCCGAAAGGGTGCCGGCGACCTGGCGACGACGTTCCTTTAGGCGCGGGAACTGCTCGTAGACGCGCTCCAGGCCCGGAGCCACCGTGGACTTGGGCTGTGTATAGGCACCCATCTCCAGGTTCTCCTCGACCGTCATCTGCAAAAAGGCGCGACGACCCTCGGGAACCTGAGCCAGGCCCTTACCAACCAGCTTATCAGCGGGCGTATGGGTAATGTCCTCGCCCATAAACTTGATGGAGCCGGTCTTGGAGCGCAGCAGGCCCGAGACGGTCTTGAGCGTTGTGGACTTGCCGGCACCGTTGGCACCAATCAAGGCCACGATCTCACCCTCGTTAACGTTAAAGGAGATGTCCTTGATGGCGTGGATAGCGCCGTACCAGACGTTGATGTTGTAGACGGAAAGCATCGGCTCTGCCATTTAGTTCTCCCCCTTATCCTGCTTACCCAGATACGCCTCGATAACGGCGTCGTTGTTCTGGATTTCCTCTGCCGTGCCCTTGGCGATGACCTTACCAAAGTTAAGCACGCAGATGCCCTCGCAGATGTTCATGACGAGCGACATATCATGCTCGATAAGCATGATGGCGATGCCGAAGGTGTCGCGGATCTTGACGATGTTCGCCATGAGCTCTGCGGTCTCGGACGGGTTCATGCCGGCGGCAGGCTCGTCGAGCAGCAGCAGCTTGGGGTTGGTGGCAAGCGCGCGGACGATTTCCAGACGACGCTGAGCGCCGTAAGGAAGCGAGCCGGCCTGTTCATTTGCCAGGTGCTCCATGTCAAAAATGGACAGCAGCTCCATGGCGCGCTCGTGGGCGGCCTTCTCGTGCTTCCAATACGTCGGCAGGCGCAGCACGCCCTCAAAACCGGAGTAGCGCTCCTGGTTGTGCAGGCCGACCTTAACGTTGTCCTCCACCGTCATGGTGTTGAACAGGCGGATGTTCTGGAACGTACGGGCAATACCCATGCGGTTGACCTGGTAGACCGACTTGCCCGAAGTGTCCTCACCGTCGAGCAGGATGGTGCCGTGCGTAGGCTGGTACACCTTGGTGAGCAGGTTGAAGACCGTGGTCTTGCCGGCACCGTTGGGGCCGATGAGACCGGCGATCTCGGTCTTGCCGATGGTTAGGCTAAAGTCGTCTACCGCCTTAAGGCCGCCGAATTCAATGCCCAGGTGGATGCACTCGAGCGCCGGGCGCTGGCCCAAGTCGCGGTCGGGAACGATGGCGCCAGAAGGATACGGGACCATCTTGCCCTTGTTGAACTCAAACTTACTGGGCATCGGCTGCCACCTCCTTCTTGGAAGCAAAGCGGTCCTTAATGCGTGCGAAGAACGCCTTGAGCTGTGGGTTGTTAGTAAAGACCATGACCAGAATCAACACGATGGCGTAGATGAGCATGCGGTAGTCCGAGAACTGACGGAGCAGCTCGGGGAGCACCGTGAGCAGCGCCGCGGCGATAACGGAGCCGCGCATGTTGCCCAGGCCGCCCAGGACCACGAACACCAGAATGAGGATGGACGTATTGAAGTCGAACTTAGTGGCGGAAAGCTGCGAGAAGTTACCGCCGAACAGGGCTCCGGCAGCACCGGCGAGGGCAGCGGAAACCACGAAGGCAATCATGCGGTACTGGGTGACGGAGATGCCCACAGACTCGGCAGCGATCTTGTTGTCGCGCACGGCAATAATGGCACGACCGGTACGGCTGCGAACCAGGTTGAGCACAATCACGAGCGCGACCATAACCAGGATTGCGCCGGCAAGGAAGGTCGAATAGGTCGACACGCCCGATGCGCCCTGCGCGCCCTTGATGATGGCGGTGCCGTCCTCGAGCAGGTGCAGGTCGTCGATCGTAGAGTTACCCGTGATGTTAAAGATCACATGCAGGCCGCGGGAATCGACGCCCACAATGAGGCAGGTGACGACCTCTTTGATGATCTCGCCAAAAGCCAGGGTCACAATGGCCAGATAGTCGCCGCTCAGGCGCAGGACCGGGATACCGATCAAGAAGCCCAAGATGGCAGCGGCGATAGCGCCGACCACAATGCTGATGATCAGACGCATCGGATCGGACGGAACGGTGCTCTCCAACGCGACGGCAGTGACGATGCCCGTATAGGCACCGACGCTCATAAAGCCCGCGTGGCCCAGCGACAAGTCGCCCGCGATGCCGACGACGAGGTTAAGGGAGATGGCCATGACGATATAGGCCGTGATGGGAACCAGCTGACCGGCGATCATGCGCGGGATCATGTGGTTGGACTGCATAAAGAACACGATGGCGAACGCCACAACGCACATGGCGTACGTGACAAAGTCGTGACGCGTCTGCTTGTCTTTAAGAAACTTCATAACGCTCACCTACACCTTCTCGGGGACGTACTTGCCCAAGAGGCCGGCAGGCTTGACGAGCAGGACGATGATCAAAACACCAAAGACGATGGAGTTGGCAAGGCTCGTGGAAATGTAAGCCTGCGCCATCGCCTCGATGATGCCGATGAGAATACCACCGACAAAGGCACCGGGGATGGAACCGATGCCGCCGAAAACGGCAGCGTCGAAGGCCTTGATGCCAGGCATGGCGCCCGTGGTGGGCTGCAACACCGGCGAGTAGGAGCACAGGAGCACGCCGGCGATGGCAGCGAGGGCGGAGCCGATGGCGAACGTCATCGAGATGGTGCGGTTGACGTTGATGCCCATGAGCTGAGCGGCGGCCTTGTCCTCGGACACAGCGCGCATGGCCTTGCCCATCTTGGTCTTACCTGTAAAGAACATCAGGCCGGCCATGATAACCAGGCAGGCGACGATGGTGACGAGCGAGACGGCGCTTACGTTAAACTTGGCCAAGAACTCCGGCACCGGGAAGGTGACGAGCGAAGTGAAGTTCTTGGGCGTGGCGCCCCACAGAAGCTGCGCGGCGTTCTGCAGGAAGTAAGACACGCCGATGGCCGTGATCAGAACGGCCAGCGGGCCTGCTTGGCGCAGCGGCTTATAGGCCAGACCCTCAATGAGAACACCGAGAACCGTGCAGACCACACAAGAGAGAACTACAGATGCCCAGCCCGGGAGGCCGAGATACGACGTGGCGCAGAACGAGACATAGGCACCGACCATGATGACATCGCCGTGAGCGAAGTTGAGCATCTTGGCGATACCGTAGACCATGGTGTAGCCCAACGCGATGATGGCGTAGACGCTGCCCATGGACAGGCCGTTGACCAGGTATTGGATAAAGACCGTCATGTTCCACATCCCCCTTTCGAATAGGTTTCCAGTTAATGTATGAAACAGGGACGTTACACTGTCCCTAGATACCAAGCAAGCAGGGAAGGCCAAAACCTCCCCTGCTTGGGATCAAAACCGCTCTATGTAAGGCGGCCAATTAGGCCTGTACGTACTTGCCGTCGGTGATGACGTACGCCGTGGGCTCCTTCTGGACCTGGCCCTTATCGTTCCAGGTGAGCTTGCCGGTCAGACCGTCAACGGTAATCTTGAGCATAGCCTTGGACAGCTTCTCGGCGACCTCGGTCGGATCGGCGTCGACACCAAGACCGGCCTCCTTGACGGCCTCGGCCACCGCGTGCACGCCGTCGTAGGCGTCGGCGGCAAACTGGTCGGGGGTATCGCCGTACTTATCCTTGTAAGCGTTAACGAAGTCGGCGTTCTTCTCGTCGTCGGCGGAAAACGGGGTCATGAGCAGCAGACCCTCAGCAAGAGAGGTATCGAAGCCCTCAACGCCCAGGATGCCGTCCATGCCGTCGCAGCCCATCATCTTGACGTCGTAGCCCATGTCCTTGGCGTTCTTGAGCAGGACGGACGCCGGCGTGTAGTAGATCGGCGCAAAGATCATGGTGGCGCCGGCCTGCTTGGCCTTGGTCAGCTGGTTGGTAAAGCTCGTGGCGGAGTCGTCCTTAAAGGTCTCCTCGTCAACAATCTCGAGCTTGGACTCAGCGGCCTGGGCCTTAAAGGAATCTGCGATGCCCGAAGAATAGGCGTCGCCGGAGTTATAGAACAGCACGAACTTCTCGTCCGCATACTTCTGCGCCAGGAACTTGGCAGCGTTGACACCCTGGTTGGGGTCGGTGAAGCAAACCTGGAAGACGCAATCCTTGCCGTCGGTGACGTCCTCGGAGGACGCGGACGGGGTGATCATGAACGTCTTGGGGTCGTTACCGCACTCGGCGGCAACGGCAACCGACGCACCCGTGGTGGTCGGGCCGACGAGGGCCCGCATGCCCCAGTCGAGCAGGGTGTTGAAGGCGTTGACGGCCTTCTCGCCGTCGGCCTGGTCATCCTCGGCCTTGCTGGCAAGCGGCAGCTCCTTGGTCGAGAAATCCTTGCAGCCAAGCTCGACACCCTGGGTAACGGACTTGCCGTAGGACGCGTTGGCGCCGGTCAGCGGGCCGATGGTACCGATCTTAAACGAAGCGTCGCTTGAAGCGGAACCGCTGTCGCCGCCGTTGGAGGAGCAGCCAGCTAGAATGGACATCGCCCCCAGACCTGCTGCGCTCGCGATAACGCTCCTGCGATTCATAACAGGGTTCAATGACTTACCGGTGAGGCTCGACATGCGGCTCTCCTCTCAAATCTCGTCGGGTTTCGGTTACCCGACAGGCCATCCTTCGCCGTGTTCGGCGTTCGCAAAATAGTAGACGCTTTAGTTGAGAAAAGTGGCGATTATTTCAACTTTTCTTTTGTTTTGTCCATTTATCCATATTTGTGCGTATTCCTATCGGTTTATGCAGTTTAGCCACTTTATTGTGTGAAAGTAATGTTTCTGTTCTGTTACAAGCGCCCTTGCCCTGAATAAAACGACCCCACCGGTCTCGTTATATGCACTTAGGCGGAGATGTACTTGCCGTCCTGAATCACATAGGCAGTAGCGGGTTTTTCGACCTGGCCCTCGTCGTTCCACGTGAGCTCGCCCGTCAGGCCCTCAATCTTGATCTTGCGCATGGCCTTGGTGAGCTGGTTGGTAAAGCTCGTGGAAGAGTCGTCCTTAAAGGTCTCGGTATCGACGATGTCGAGCTTGGACGCCTTGGCCTGCTCGGCAAAGGCGTCGGCAACGCCCGAGCCATACGTATCACCGGAGTTGTAGAACAAGGCGATCTTGGCGTCTGCATACTTCTCGGCCAAGAACTTCGCGGCGCTGCCCCCCATGGAGGGATCGGTAAAGCAAACCTTATGGCGCAAACGTTGACAGTTTGTTACGGAGTTCCGTTTGTAGCGAGCATGTTTCCAATGTTTCCGCAGCGTTTCGGGGGTGCCGTTTTGTGCGACTCCTGTTGCCTGGCGAGCACGCGCCCTCGGTTCACGCTAGAATGCACTCAACATTACTTGACCAATCAATCTATAAGATGCACGAAGGAGCTATCTATGAGCGAACCCCTGCGCACCGTGAACGTCGGTCTGATCGGTCTGGGAACCGTCGGCGGCGGCGTGGCCCGTCTGATCAAGAGCCACCACGATGAGTACCTGGCCGCCTACGGCATCGACCTTAAGCTGACCCGCGCCTGCGCGCTTGCCTGGGAGCAGGCCGAGGCAGCCGGTATTGAGCGTGAGGCCTTTACGGGCGACTGGCACGACGTCGTCACCGACCCCGCCGTCGACATCGTCGTCGAGCTGATCGGCGGCGAGCATCCCGCGACCGAGATCTTCACCACCGCCTTCGAGAACGGCAAGCACGTCGTCTCTGCCAACAAGGCCCTGTTGGGCCGTCATGTCGAGACGCTCGCCGAGAAGGCACGCGCGTGCGGCGTGCAGATTAAGTGCGAGGCCAGCTGCGGCGGTGGCATCCCCATTGTCAGCACGCTCGAGCACGACCTGGTGGGCAACAAGATCCTGACCATCGCCGGCATTCTCAACGGCACCACCAACTACATCCTGTCGCGCATGGACGCCGAGGGCGCCGATTACGCCGACGTGCTTGCCGACGCGCAGGCCAAGGGCTATGCCGAGGCCGACCCGTCCGCCGACGTCGACGGCTTCGACGCCGCCAGCAAGACGGCCATCCTCGCCTCCATCGGCTTTGGCACCCGCGTCACCACCGACGATGTGTACCAGCAGGGTATCCGTACCATCGGCGCCGAGGACATCGCCCAGGCCCGCGAGCTCGGCTACACCATCAAGCTGCTCGGTATCGCCCGCAACACCGACACCGGTGTCGACGTCCGCGTGCATCCCACGCTCATCCCGGCAGACCATATGCTCGCCAAGGTCAACGGCGCCATGAACGCCGTCTACGTGGTAGGCGACGCCGTGGGCGAGACCATGTTCTACGGTGCCGGCGCAGGCTCCTTCCCCACCGCGAGCGCCGTCGTGGGCGATATCCTGTCGCTCTCCGAGCAGATCAGCCGCGGCGTAGCTCCGCTGCCCGAGATTGAACCCTATGGCCACAACCTCGCCTTTAAGCCCATGGACGAGCTCCAGACCAAGTACTATGTGCGCCTGAAGGTCGCCGACCGCGTGGGCGCCCTGTCCGAGACGGTCGACATCTTTGCCAAGCACAACATCTCGATCTCGCTCATCAACCAGGTCGAGGACGGCAAGTCGGGCGTCAGCGATGCCTGCTCGGTCATCTTCCTGACGCACCGCGCGCTCGAGAAGGACGTCCAGGCTGCCGCCGCCGAGCTTGCCGGCGTCGACTGCGTGGCCGAGGTCGCCAACGTCTTGCGCATCGAGGACGTCGAGGCCTGGACCGAAGGCGTTATGGCGAACTAGTCCGGTCTTCGACATACGACATATGTGTCTGCGGGGCTCCCGTTCAATTTTGGACGGGAGCCCTTTTGCTTGCGCACTCGAGGCGCATTGGCATGCTCCACGTTTGAACAACTTGACCGTTCACTGAGAACCGGGGAGCCCTTCACCGATGTGCAACCAGAGCCGTTTTTGACTACCGTTATGCTGTGCTGCGTATGTCCAACCCCCGAAGAATGGAGGCACCATGTTGCTCGAGGGCAAGAAAGCAATCATCACCGGAGGCACGCGCGGTATCGGCTATGCCATCGCCTGTCGCTTTATCGAGGAGGGCGCCGCCGTCACGGTCTTTGGCTCGCGTCAGGAGACTGCCGACGCCGCCGTTGAAAAGCTAGCCGCAGCCTATCCCGAGGCCAAGGTCTGGGGCCGCACCTGCGACCTCACCTCGCTCGAGGCCGTAACCGAGGCCTTTACCGAGGCAGCCGCCGACATGGGTGGCCTGGACACGGTCGTTAACAACGCCGGCATCTCCCAGCGCTCGCCGCTTCTGGAGTACACGGCCGAAGAGTTCGCCAAGGTCATGGACCTCAACGTCGTCGCCGTCTTTAACGGCCACCAAGCCGCTGCCAAGATTATGGCCGAGGCAGGCCACGGCGGCACCATCACCACCACGAGCTCGATGGTCGCCAAGTACGGTCAGCCCTCCGGCGTTGGCTATCCCACGTCCAAGTTCGCCGTCAACGGTATGGTCCAGTCGCTCTCGCGCGAGCTCGCCCCCATGGGCATTCGCGTCAACGCTGTCGCTCCCGGCGTGACCAAGACCGATATGGTCGCCAACCTTCCCGAAGAGGTCATCAAGCCCATCATCGCCACCATTCCGCTCGGCCGCATGGGCGAGCCCGAGGACATTGCCAA
>UQJA01000054.1 GCA_900541285.1 uncultured Collinsella sp. | reverse complement strand
TCAGGCAAAACAGTTTTTTGCCTTATGTCCGGGAGAACGACGCTATATACAGAGTTGCCACTTCATAAGTTGAATAATCGGATTATTTGATTCGGAAACAAATGTAGGAGTTTTTTCAGGAAATAACAAGGAGGTGCCCAAAGTCTCTCCACAGTCATCCTTGGATAGCCCTAGGATCGCATACTACACCGACAACACACGTTGCATGAATTGTCGGATCAAGTGCGTCATGACAAAACAGACTTTACAGCACCTCCTTCAAGCATGTTTACTTATCAGAATACAATCCCAGCGTATTTCCTTCGCTATCGGAAAACATTGCGAAATAGCCGCGGTCTTCGGATTCGATCTTTGTCTTTTCGCGGACGATGCTGCCACCGTTGGCTTTGATCAGAGCAAGCGTTGCATCCATGTCGTCCACATTCAGATGGACAAGCACGCCGTTCTTTGCCGGAAGGAAGTCGGCCGCCCATGAGATAGCACCCGGAGCCAAGCCGTCCTCGTCGGGGAAGAAAGCCATCTTTTCGGATTCGCATTCCATCACGCTCAATCCCAGGTTCAACACTGTTTCATAAAACTTCACGGCTCTGCCAAAATCTGCCGTAGGGATCTCGAAGAAAGAAACTAACTTTTTCATGTTCACTTTTTTTGTCGTTAAACTATTTCTGCCAATTGACAATGCAAAGGTAGGACACGCCGAAGGAGCAAACTTGGAAAAAAAGGACATTAGTCGTTTTCGGTAGAAAAATAATCGGAATAGGGTGCACAGAGGGACAGGTATTCCTTCGGCGTATAGCCGGAGAATATTTTAAACTCGCTGATAAGATGAGGCTGGTCGTAGAAACCGCATTCGCAGGCCAGCCGCGAAAAGGTCATGCCCGGAACAGACTGCAACATATACAAAGCATGCTGGAAACGGACTATACGCAGGAAATCTTTGGGACTGATCCCTATATGCCCGGTAAACACACGCTGAAACTGCTTGGTACTTAAAAAGACGCCGCGCGGAATCCGCAGCCGTACGCGCCGCCCTTCACGCGGATCTCGTTCCACAGGTAGTCGTAGGAGAGTGCGTTGGCGGCAACCGCCCAGGCGCCCGTCACGTCAATGCCCAAGCGACGCGGGTCGCACGCGCTTGCCGCAAAGCAGATGTCGCTAGGGATGACAAAAGCCTCGTGGCGGTCGCACGGCGTCGGCACCACGAGCGCGTCGCGGCCGGCATCGGCGCCGTCGCCAGCTCCCAGCCCCAAGTCGCCCGCGGCGGCCCAGTACGCGTTAAAGTCCTCATCGCTGCCGGTAAAGCTCGCTAGGCAGCCGTCGGCCACAAAGATGCGGCCTGCCAGCTCGGCAAGCTTGGCACGCAGGCCGTCCAGGCGCTCGTCAAAGTGGTCGAGCAAATCGCGCAGGAACAGGTAGAAGTCTACGCCCGAGAGCTGCTCGCGCACCACGGCCGAAGGCGAGCTGTAGCTCATCGCGCGACCGAGCGCCGCCGAGTGGCCGTTGTTGATAAAGCCCTGCTCAAGCCCAATGCGAATTTGCGTGAGCACGTCGCGCATGCGGTCGGCGTCGGCGTCTGCCAAAAGCGTGCTCGACCATACCTCGCGCGGTAGACTCGCCAGCGCGTCGATCTTCTCGGACAGGGCGCCGGCGCTCACCAGCAGGTAGGGGCGCACGCCGTCCACTTCGGGCTGGGTCATGACCTCGGTCGTAAAGCTCAAAAAGCCCAGCTTGCCAGCGAGCAAGTTGTCGAGTTCCTCGGCCGAGTGCTCGCGCGTGGGTAGCTGCTTAAGCAGGCGGCAGAGCAGTGTCACATAGGGCAGGTCCTCAAACGTGACGCAGCTCAGGTCGAAATACTGCATGGCGTAGGCCAGGCGGTTGGTGGGGATGCCGTGGCGCAGGCAGGGGATGGGCGCGGTCGTGTCCACGACCAGCGGCGGCTCGGGGCGCGCCTCGCCAATGTCGGACACGCGCAGGCGCGGCAGCGTGGCCTTGGCCTCGGGCGTGTCTTCCGCCTCCTGCGCGGCACGCAGCGCGGCCGTGCGCTCGACCACGTCGGCCAGCTCGGCATCGGTCATGGCATCGCGCTTGGCTGCTAGCTCGGCGGCCTCGGCACCCTCCGAACCCTCGGCGGCGTCCACCGGCACCAGCTCGACCAGCGCCATATGGTCGTTGTCCAGCACCAGCTCGCGCAGCAGGTCCTCAAAGTAGCTGCCGTCCAGCTCGTCGCGCAGCTCCTCGTACACCGGGCCGTACTTGAGCGCCAACGTCGCGGCGTCGTCATCGTAGAGCCAGGTGCTCAGCGCGTCGCACGCAATGGCCACGCCATCGGCGACACCGTAGTCGCGCTGGCGCAGGTCGTATTCGTTGCTGCTGATGATGGCTTCCAGGCGCTCGCGCGGAACGCCGTGCTCGCACAGGTCGCGGCAGGCGCCCTGGAACACACGGCGCAGCTCGCGCGCCACGCCGGGCTGCGCGTTTTGCAGCATGATGAGCTCGTAGGGCTGCAGGCTCTCGGCTGCGGTGTAGCTCACCACGTTGCCGCCCAGGCCGGCGGCCAGAATGGCCTTCTTAACCGGCGCTTCGTTGGAGCCCAGCAGCGCCTCGAACAGGATGTCCGCCGCGATCGTGCGCTTGCGGTCGAGCGCACTGCCCAGCACCAAGCCCAGGCCCACCAGGGCGTTTTCGGGCGTGGTGGCCATCTCGACGCGCTTATACTCGCAGGTCACGGGCGCCTGCACGCCCAGCGGATTGGGCGCCAGCGTGGACGGGTCCTCGCCGGCGGCGACGGCAGCGTCCATGCGGCGGCTCGCGGCACTCGGCTGCGACAGATAGCGCTCGCCCAAAAAGGCCAGGGCGCGGTCCACGTCCAGGTCGCCGTAGAGCGTTATATAAGAGTTGGAAGGATTGTAGTGGCGCGCGTGCGTGTCCAGGAACTGCTCGTAGGTGAGCGCGGGGATCGCGCGCGGGTCGCCACCGCTCTCGTGTGCATAGGCGGTGTCGGGATAGAGCGCGGCGTTGACGGCGTCGTCCAACACGCTCATGGGATCGGACAGCGCACCCTTCATCTCGTTGAACACCACGCCGTTATAGCGCAGCGTGCCCTCGTGCAGGCTCGCGGAGCTGCTGTCGCCCTCGGCGCCCTCCGGCAGGTCCAGTTCGTAGTGCCAGCCCTCCTGCTCAAAAATAGTCGGCTTGGTGTAGATGGCCGGGTTGAACACCGCGTCCAGGTACACGTCCATCAGGTTGTACAGATCCTGCTCGTTGGTGGTGGCAACGGGGTAGATGGTCTTGTCGGGGTAGGTCATGGCGTTGAGGAACGTCTGCATGGAGCTCTTGATCAGGTCGACAAACGGCTCCTTGACGGGGAACTTTGCCGATCCGCACAGGACCGAGTGCTCAAGAATATGGAACACGCCGGTGGAATCGGCCGGCGGCGTCTTAAAGCCAATGGCAAAGGCCTTGTTTTCGTCGTCGCATGCCAGGTACAGCAGGCGAGCGCCCGAGACAGTGTGGCGCAGCACGTAGGCGTCCGAGTCGAGCTCGGGCACGGTCTCGCGGCGCTCGACGGCAAAGCCGTGGCAGGTAGTGCCGGGCACTAGCAGTGCGGCGGCAGCGGCGCGCGGGTCGGTTGAGGTAGTGGGCATATGCAGTCTCCTTTGACGCCCCAGCGGGGGCGAATCGAGTCGAATCCTCGAGAGTATACCCATATGGGGCCGCGGCTCTGCGGCGAACTGACGACGATGCAGCCGGATTGGGCATAGGTCCCGCGTGCCCGCTGCATGAGCATGGATAATTGGACACTCGCCAAACGAGAGTGGATATTTGGACGGAATCTGCCGCAAAAGCCCCAAAAACCGTCCAAATATCCACTCTCGATATCCGACTGTCCGAAAATCCTCGCTCGTCCGAGACGAGGGAAATCTATCCGCGGCATTCTCCGCAGGACCGAGCGAGTGGAGCTTCAGGGCGTCATCGTTCTCGTCATTACGATTGAGGAGCTCGATCCGTCGAGCAAGCCTTGCTATGTCATAGAGCGGGGCGCTCAAGGCGGCAGCTACAAACGCATCGATGACAAAGATGTCCCACTCTCGTCGACCGAGGTTTTGGCACTGTCGTCATATGAACGGACGAGTCCTAGCGATCGCGATGCGGTGCCCGGCACGAGTGTGGGCGATCTCGACGAGTCGCTGGTCGACCGCACGATAGAGCGTGCCTATTCGTTGACGCCTCGAGCGATGCGCGGTGCGGCGGACAAGAAGACAAAGATGGAGCGTCTGAATTTCCTCGACTTCCAGGGCAATGTTACCAAGGCCGGCCTCCTTGCCGCGGGCGTTTACCCTCAGCAGTTCTACCCCAAGCTCTTCATTGACGTGGCTGTCCATGCGGGAACTCAGAAGGGCATGGCGGGGTCGCTGAGGTTCATGGACCGCACAATCTGTGAGGGGACGTTGGGCGAGATGATCTCGGATGCCGTCGCAGCCGTCGCCAAGAATTTGCGGCGAACCTCGACCGTCCAAGGCGTCTCGCGTGTCGACTCGCTTGAGATTCCCGAGGAGGTTCTGCGCGAGGCAATCGCCAACGCCGTAATCCATCGAGAATACGGGGATCGGTTCTGTGGACAATCGATTGCCGTCGACGTCTTTGATGATCGTGTCGAGGTGACGAATCCTGGCGGCCTTTACGGGGGAAAGACTCGCGAGAACTTGTTTGACGGCAGCTCCCGATGCCGTAACGCGACGCTTGTGAAGCTCATGTCGATTGTCCCGCTGCCGGATGACGCAGGTTCGCCGGCTGAGGGCAATGGCTCGGGCATCCCGATGATGATCGATGCCATGCGCGCGCATGGTCTGGCCGAGCCCCTGTTCTGCCCGGGATTCGATCGGTTCAAGGTCGTACTTTACCGTTCAAAGATCGAGCCGTCCGATCATGGCGGGGGCTTAATTGTGACGGCACTCAAACACTACGGCGAGCTGGGGACGCGCGAGCTGGCAGAGCACACAGGGATCACAATTTCCCAGGTTAGGTCGCGCGTCAACGCGCTCATTGCTCAAGGCGAGCTTGAGCCCACGGCGCCGGCGACGAGCCGCAACCGCAAGTATCGACTGTCGGAGTGCGTGGGATAGATGCGTTAGTGGACGAGGCGACCCAATAATCGACCCTCGATTGGCGTCCATTAAGGTAAAGCGGTTGTTGCCCAGTCGACGGTGATGCTCAAGACTCGGCTTACGCCGGCATGGCCCCGAACCCGTCTATCAAGAACAGCCTAAGAACCAGCTTGATGACATTTCCCGGTTTGACTTCTGCCGCGTCAAAGACGTGGCGCTCGGCGAGCTCGCTGCAGTATGCATAGATGTCGCGGATAAGGTCCGCGCCCGAGAGCGTAAACATGTAGCTTGCGTCCGAAAGCGCATTGGGCGCGGCAGGCAACTTGGCCATGTGACAGAACGTTTGCAGGTCGGGCGCCATAACGTTCTGGTAGTCGAGGTGGCCGTTGGCATCCTGCGCGGCAAGCTCCAATTGGCGCACAAAATCCAGCGCCGCCGCTAACACAAAGCTCGGCGTAGGCGCATTGACGTCCTGAGTGGTCGCCACAAGCCTGCCCGCCGCCTGCGTGACAAGCCAAGCGACCTCGCGCTGGCAACGCACGGCCTTGCGCGTAACCGGCTTGATGGACGAAGAAGAAACGCTCCCCTTAGGCGGATTCGAGGCAGCCATAAGACCCTCCCATGAACGACCCGGCCCAACAAGCCCGGATGAAACACGTGCTACATCAGTATACAGGGAAGTGGGGTAGCGGGGTACAAGCGCGCCAGCGGCAAACCGAGAGCATCAACGATGTGCCGATCGCGGAATGAGATCTCGTAATAATTGACTCTCGGCCATATTATTGAGGGGCATGACTCGCGTTCGTATGGTTGTAGGTGCTGGCGATGAACGACATTGACCTTGCTGTTCCGTTGATGGATGGACCAAGCTATGACCGCGCCTGCAGTCTCGTGCCTTCCGAATACGTTGAGGCATGGGAGTGGTTTCTGGGTGAGGAACAGCGCGGCGGCGTTTGGACCAGCCTTCCGCACCACACCAAGGAAGATAGCCCTCAGTATCAGTACCGTTTGAGAATTGGCTCGGACTTCTTTCCCGTAACGCGGGATTCAGGGATCTTCTGGCCGGGCCAGGATCGGGTGAAGCAAGATCCCAATAAGATCTTTGCGCTTTCGGTCCATAACTCTAAAAAGAGCTTCTACACCGATGTGCCTCCGCTCTATTTGGACGATGGTACGTGGGTCATTAAGTACTCGGTTCAAGCGCCGGGTACCGTTGGTTTTCGAGACCAGAATTACAACCGTAAAATGCTCAACTGCATGGAATGTGGCGTTCCAGTCGGAGTCATATTTGCAACCGAGGTGGGCTACAAGGTGCTCGGCCTTGCATTTGTTGAACGGTTCGAGCCCGAAAACGGATGGTTTGTTCTGCACGGTCCTGTTCATAAAGGCGGACCGGACCCTCGTTTTGCGCCCGACATGAGTTATCTGAAGCACATGCCCGTCGATATTGAGTTTGCCGGACAGGGTACGACCGGCGACGAAAAGGTCCGCTATGCGTTAAGGCGCGAGCGATTGGGGCAGCAATGGTTCCGCAAGCAGCTCGTTGCCGCCTATGATGGCCGTTGCGCGGTGTCGGACTGCGGCGTCAGCGAAGCCCTGGAGGCTGCACATATCGAGAATTACTCGGGACCCAAATCGCAGGTTGCCAGCAACGGCATTCTGCTTCGGCGCGATCTTCATTCCCTATTTGATGCTCACCTGATTTCGTTTGAGCCTGTTTGCGGCGAATATCGGCTGTGCGGATCGTACCTGCTGGATAAGACCGACTACGTTTCCTTTGCGGGTGCGACGCTAAGGCAGCCGAATGAGCGTCAGTGGCGACCCAATACGGTGTTTCTTGAGGCCCATCGCATTGAGTTCGATCGTTCGGAAAAGAAGCGTGAAAAGGCGGGGCTTCTGCCGTATTAGCGTATTTGGCTTTGGCATTCTTTGACGATCGTGTTGTTTGATCGGATCGCGTGGCGATGCAATCTCGCGCACGCCTGCCGGTGCATGCTCTTCCTGTTTTGTATAGCGAGAGGGGAGCGTGTATGAGCTGGCGAGGCGATATTGCGATGGGGAAGTACGGAAAACTGCCGTGTGCCCTTATCGACAACAATATGTTTCCGAGCGTAGAGGTTGATTGCGGGTCGTTTGTCGTCACCTGCCCTTGCTGCGGCTCGCAAATACCGTGTCTCGACATTCGGTTCATCGATGCGCGTGACAGACTCAGCGACGAAGTGAGAAAACAGACAGGCGTTCATATGCCGGTGTATCCGGAGAAATGCCCTGTTTGTGGCCTCGATATCGTGTATGACGCCGGCGACGAGGGATAGGTGATGCGGAGGAGCTGGCTGTGAAGGCATCTCCGTCCCTACAAATAAACCCCCTCACCGAGTTGCCTGTGGAACTCGGCGTGATGGTCGCGTGCCCAGGTAAAGAGCGCCTGGTCAAAGTCGGTACGCGCGGCCGGGACGCCAAAGACGCCGACAACTTCGACGCGCACAAACTCCAGTGCCGGCAGCTTGTTGATGGCAGTGAGGGCAAACGGGGACGAGGGCTCCTCGAACAGATAGCGGCTGCCTTGCAGCGCGTCGCAACTGGTGCACGTGTTGCCGAGCGACGGGGCTTTGGAGGCTCGCGCGCCTACGGGCTTGTAGCCGCAGCGCTTATGAAGGTAGTCGCGGATCTCGCCCGGCACGCAGCCAAGAGCGGGCACGATGGCGAGTGCGTTGGCGTTGGCCGTGTCGATGGCAATGTGCCCGGCTTCGTTGGGCGCGTGCGCGATGGCGATGCTCTCGTCGTTATCGGTTCGATAGGGGATGCCGAAGGCCGCGACCGAGGTCTCTTTGTGACACTTCCAGCACTCGCGCTTGCCCAGCACCAGATATATATACGGTGCGGAAGGGTCGGATCGGTCTACGCCGGGCAGCCACTCGGCAAAGGGCTCGGGGTTGACGCCGCTGGGTACATACCAGATCTTCTTGGTCCGGTCCCATTTGGCGCCCAGCGCCTTGGCTTCTTCTTTGCGTGAAAAGGGAACATCGAGCTCGGTGCGCATGGCGGCTCCTTGGTTCTGCAGGTGCAAGTGGCTCAAGGATACCGCAGGGCGCAGACATCGCGGCGTTTTGCTGAGAAGCTGCGGCTCGGATGGGTTCGAGACGCGTTGGCCTCGGCCTCGGTGGCTATTGGGGTGGTTTTGATTGACTGCGGAGTCAGCCGGGATAGGCACCTGGGTCGCTGACGCGGTTTTGTGTATGGGCAGGGTGGTTGCTTGGGCGGTTGGAGCTGCCAGCGGATTTGGCGACATAAAACAAAACAGCCCAGAGGACATAGCCTCTGAGCTGCGAACATTTGGTGGGCGTTAGAAGATTTGAACTTCTGACCTCTTCCGTGTCAGGGAAGCGCTCTCCCCCTGAGCTAAACGCCCGATCAAGGGTGCGCAAGCGCGCAAGGGATAATATAACGGAGCCTGAACTCGGTGGCAAGAACATTTTTAAAAATCGCTTACATTGTGGAATTCGGGGGCTTTGTCATATCCATTTCAAAAGAGCCCGCTGCCGCGATTTGGCTGTCGCATAATGCAAGGCCATTGCGGTATCGAGCTATGGAAAGACGCCTGCGGAATTGTCCTACCGATAAGCGGACAAGCCTCCAGCTGGTGACTTCGCCGTGGTAAGGTAAGCCGAATTGCTTCCAGACTGTTTCGGGGGAGTGGAATGAGCAAAGAGTGTGTCGAGCAGGTCGAAGGTGCAGAGGCTTCGGTGCCGATGACCGATATATCGAACATTGATGTGCCCGAGGGCACCGACGAGCTCAGCCGCAACACCCGTCGCGCATGGCGCGACCGCTTGAACAGCGCTTCGACGCGCAAGATGATCACGGGCGTCTTGGCCACGCTGGTGGGCGGTTCGTTTTGGGGCTTCTCGGGCACCAGCGCGAGCTTTCTGTTCGATACCTACCACGTCGACACCTTGTGGCTTATGAGCGTGCGTCAGATTCTCGCCGGTCTACTCTTTATGGCCGTGGTTGTCACGCGCGACCGCGAGCGCCTGATTAAGCTCTGGACCACACCCGCCGATCGCAAGCAGCTGCTGCTCTTTACCGCCTTTGGCCTGCTGTTCAACCAGTTTTGCTATCTTTCGGCCGTGCGCCTGACGAACGCCGGAACCGCGACGGTGCTCCAGTGCCTGCAGCTCGTTATCATCATGGGCTACGCCTGCGTGACCGATCGCCGCATGCCGCGTACTCGCGAAGTCATCGGCATTGGCCTGGCTCTGGGTGGAACCTTTTTAATTGCCACCGGCGGCGACCCTACCAGCCTGAATATCTCGCCGCTTGGCCTGGCAGCAGGTCTTATGTGTGCGGTCAGCGCCGCGTGTATGGCGGTGATTCCCGCCAAGATCCTGCCCGAATACGGTAGCCCCATCGTCACGGGCTCGGCAATGCTCACGGCGGGCTTGATCTCATGTGTCTTCGTGCAGCCCTGGGCGCATATGCCGGCACTCGACGCTGCCGGCGTCGAGGCGCTCGCGGTGTTCGTGGTTATCGGCTCGTTTTTTGCTTACATGCTCTATATGCAGGGCGTTAAGGACATCGGCTCGGTGCGTGCGAGCCTCATCGGAACTGTGGAGCCGGTTTCGGCGACCATCACGAGCGCCGTTATGCTGGGCACGGTGTTTTTGCCGACCGACCTTATCGGCTTTGCCATGATCATCGTGATGATGTTCCTCACGGTGTAGCTGGCGCCGCCGCCAGACAGAAAAGGTGTTGTGCCGCATTTTCGCCAATTGATGTCCGTGTCTGGAGTTTAGCTGTCGATGCTCAAAATGCCATAAACTAGTAACGTTATGGACTTTTTCATTGCGACTCAATTGCGAGGATTTCTTTATGGCTGGTAATCACTTTAAGGGCAGCGATAGCGGCCGTCCTGCAGTTCCGCCGCGTCCGAACGGGGCTGGTAAGGACGGCACGCCGGGCGGCGCTGGACAGGGCGGTTCCGGTAAGCGCGTGTCCCCGGGCGAGACGGCGATGTTTACCGCTCTGTACGAGCAGTCTCAAAAGGCAAAAAAGACCGGCCGTGCAAAAGGGAATGTCTTTGCGGGCGGTGCAACCTCCGCGTCGCAGCCGAGCGGGGCTCCTTCGGTGCCTGCGAACAACGCAGGTGCTGCCAACGCCGCGAATGCTGCCGGCAACGTTAATGCCGGCAAGGCCGACAACAATACTCCCTCTGCCGGTGGCGCGGGGCTTACGGGTAACCTTGGTACGATTTACACCGGCGCCTCCGAGACTGGCACGTTCGCCCGCCTGGATGATAGCGGTGCCGAGTTTGCGGGCTCGGGTTCCAAGGAAGATTATTACGATTTTGGCTTGAACTACGGTAGCGATGCTTCGTCGAGTTCGACCTCTGACGGTCTGGTCCGTCATCGCCATCGCAAGGGCGAGGGCAAGAAGCGTCACACTGGCGCCATTATTGCCGCTGTAGTCGCGGTGCTTCTCGTTGCGCTTGGCGCAAGCGGCTTTATGCTGCTTAACTCGGCAAAGACCGTAAAGAGCGAAGCGAAGGAGGCTGTCGAGATCGTCGGTGGCCTTAAGGACAAGGTCACGTCGGGCGATTTTTCGACGCTGCCTGACGACGCGAAGAAGATCGATGAGCTCTGTAACAGTATGAAGGCGGAGACCTCGAGCCCGCTGTGGGCGGCGGCTTCGTTTATCCCGGTGTATGGCAGCGATATCAATGCGGCCCGCACCATGATTGACGCCCTGTCCGATGTCTCGAGCAATGCGCTGGTTCCCATGGCCGATAACCTTTCGCAGGCTACGCCCGGCAAGCTGTTCCAGGACGGCATGATTAACGTGTCCGCGCTGCAGGCGGTCGCCGATTCGCTTTCCGATAGCTCCAAGGTGTTCAAGAGCGCCAACGAGAAGGTCCAGGGCATTGGCGATACTCATATTTCCCAGGTGACCGAGCTGGTCGATAAGGCCAAGGACGGCTTTGCCACCCTCAACGGCGCGGTTGACGCGGCGGAGAAGGTCGCCCCCGTCCTTCCCCAGATGCTCGGCGCCAACGGCCAGACGCGCAACTACCTTATGTACGCCATGAACAACGTCGAGATTCGTGCTTGCGGCGGCTTTGGCGGTTCGCAGGGCCTGATTTCGGTCACTGACGGCCAGATGTCGATTGGCGAGTTTGTTCCCCGCATTGGACTCAGCGAGGATGAGGCAGTCGAGAGCGTCGACGAAGAGGATGAAGCGCTGTTCGGCAACCACAGTAACCTGTACAACTCGGGCAATACCTATTCGCCTGATTGGCCCCGCAACTCGCAGCGTGTCGCCGCGCTGTGGAAGTCCCAGTATGGACAGGACGTTGATGGCGTCATCGGTATCGACCCGGTGTTCCTGCAGTATCTGCTGGGCCTGGTCGGTAACGTGTCACTGCCCGACGGAACGGTTGTCGACGGCACCAACGCCGCAAAGGTCCTCATGCACGATGTGTACTGGAACTATCCGGTCGAGGAGTCTGACGGCATCTTTGCATCCGTCGCCAGCGCTGCCTTCGACAAGATCCTTGGCGGTATCGGCGATGTCGATGTTACGAAGCTTGTCAGCGCCGTTGAGCGCGGTGCCGAAGAGGGCCGCCTGATCGCTTGGATGAGAAACGATGATGAGCAGAATGCCATCAAAGAGACGGGCATTGACGCTTCGCTGCCCGATCCGGATGATCCGAGTGCCGATCCCGTTGCCGGCGTTTACTTTAACAACCTGAGCTTCTCCAAGCTCGACTGGTATCTGAACGCCGACACTCAGATTGGTCAGGGCGTGAAGAATGGCGACGGCACGTGTTCCTATCGCATCACCGTTACCCTGACGAACATCATGACGCAGGAGGAGGCTGGCAAGCTGCCCGACTACGTTGCGGCGAGCGCACCCGATGCCGCGCGTGACGACGAGCGTCTGAATGTCTCGTTGTTTGCCCCGACGGGCGGCAACATCAGTGACCTTACGGTTGAGGGCACCCAGTTTGGTCTTGGTGCCGCTACGTGGCATGGAATCCCCTTCTATTCGGGCACCGTTGACCTGCATGCTGGCGAGACGACGACGATCACGTATACGCTGACCACGTCGGCCGAGGCGGGGGACAAGCCGCTTACGCTGCGTCAGACTCCTACATGCCAGGCGGCTCGCGACAGCGCGTCGGCGTAGGGTTTTTCTGGTAGCGCAGATAATCGAGTACCATTTTGGGGCGGACAGGCAATCTGTTCGCCCCTATTTTGTAAGGAGAGCGCATGAAGTACTTTGGCACCGACGGCTTTCGCGGTGAGGCCAACGTTGGGCTGACGGTAGAGCACGCTTACAAGATTGGCCGTTTTGTGGGCTGGTATTACGGTGCCAACCGCAGTGCTAAGGCGCGCGTTATCGTGGGCAAGGACACGCGTCGTTCGAGCTACATGTTCGAGGCGGCGCTGGTGAGCGGCCTGGTCGCGAGCGGTGTGGACGCCTATATGCTGCACGTGATCCCCACGCCGGGCGTAGCGCATCAGACCGTGGAAGGCTGCTTCGATTGCGGCATCATGATCAGCGCGAGCCACAACCCGTTTTGCGATAACGGCATTAAGCTTGTCAACAGCGACGGCTTTAAGATGGACGAGGACGTGCTGGAGCTCATTGAGGACTACATCGATGGCAAGAGCGAGGTGCCGCTGGCAACGGGCAACCATATCGGCGCCACGGTGGACTACATGCAGGGTCGCAACCGCTACATTGCCTCGCTCATCGCCAGTGCGAACTTTTCGCTGCAGGGCGTCAAGATCGGTATCGACTGCGCCAACGGCTCCGCCTCCCCCGTGGGCAAGCCCGGGGTCGACGAAAGGCGACC
>UQJA01000053.1 GCA_900541285.1 uncultured Collinsella sp. | reverse complement strand
ACTCGCTGCTGGCAGCCTATGGGGGCGACGGCGGGCACCTGACCGACGAGCACTTTAAACACATGGCAGAGGTGTCGGGCACCAACATTCGCGAACTCGAGAGCTTTTGCGAGCGCTGCGCCGGCGAGGCGGGCGACCGCGAGCGCGAGGGCGGGGAGCTCACCTTTGACGATATCGACGCCATTGCCAGCCAGTACTTCGACACATCGGCCAAAAAAATCAACGTCCAGACGGTTCAGTCCGTCATTGAAGAGCAGTACGGCGTGACGCACGAGGAGCTCATCGGCCCGCGACGCAACGCCAATATCGCCAAGGCACGCCACATTGCCATCTATCTGGCCATCGAGATGTGCGAGATGACGACCACGGCGGTGGGCGCCGAATTTGGCAACCGCAACCACTCGACCGTCAGCACGAGCTACAAAAAGGTCCAGAAGATGATCCAGGAAGACCGCGCCGTCACCGAAGACCTCAAGTCGCTGCGCGATAAAATTACACTGCGCTCGTAGGGAAATAGAGACACCTGTTGAAAACTTGTCGAAACCACGGGCATAAGGTGTCTAAAACCCAAACCGCGGTGATGAAAAGTTTTGCGCAGGTTTTGAACGTGGAAAACCACCCCTGTTGCACACAGGTTGCTGTCGATTCTCTTTCTGGGTCTGACCTGCGTCTTTGGGAGTAATCAACAGTTTCGTCAGTGCTATTACTATTATTAAGATATTTATATCTATAGAAAGGTATTAAAAGATGAAGTTCACCGTCAGCCAGAGCTCGCTCACACAAGCCATCGGCGTCGTTATGAAGGGTGTCGCTTCGGCATCCACCCTTCCCATCCTGTCGGGCGTGCTCGTCAAGGCGCAAGACGGCATCTTGGAATTCCAGACCTCTAACTACACCATCTCGATCCGTCATCGCATCGCGGCGCATGTCGAAGAAGAGGGCGAGATGGTTATCCCCTGTAAGATGCTCTCCAATATCACCAAGACCCTCCCCGATGCCCCGGTCACCTTTGAGCTGTCCGAGCGCCAGGTGCTGATTGGTTGCGAGAAGAGCTCGTTCCGCCTGAACACGCTCGATGCCAATGACTTCCCCGAGTTTCCGGCCTATGCCATCGAGAGCGCCGTGGAGCTGCCGACCGATATCTTGTCCGAGATGGTCAGCCGCGTGTGGCGCGTCACCTCAACCGACAAGGCCCGCCCCATCCTGGGTGGCGTGCACATGAAGGTCGAGAACAACACCGTGCGCCTGGTGGCGACCGATTCCTTCCGCCTGGCCGTGTGCGATACGCAGGTCGAGACCTCGACCCTCGAGGGCTCCTTTGAACTCAACGTTCCGGCCGACGCCTTTAACGACGCACTGAACATCATGGCCAGCCAGGCGACCATCATGATCGGAGCTACCGACACCCAAGTCGTCTTTGAGGCCGGCAACACCACCTACGTGTCGCGCCGCATCGAGGGCGTGTACCCCAACTACAAACAGCTCATCCCCGATTCGTGCGTGACGAGCGTCAAGATCGACGTCGCCGCCTTTAACGCCGCCCTCAAGCGCGTGGCCGTTATCGCGAGCGCCAACCCCGCCGTCAAGTTCGAGATCGATGTCGAGAACGGGCAGATGGGCCTGTCCTCCATTTCCAATGACCAGGACCTTGCGCAGGAGACGATCGATGTCGAGGCCGAGGGCGAGTCGGGCACCATCGCCTTCAACTACCACTACATTTTCGGATGCCTCAATGCCCTGTCCAAGGAGAAGGAGATCACGCTGGAGCTCAAGAGCTACTCGCAGGCGGGCATCTTCAAGTCCTACGACAAGATCAACTACCTGTACCTGGTCATGCCGGTCCGCATCTAGCAACCGCCCTATGACCATGTTCGCCCGCGATCTTTCCGTCGCGCACTACCGCAGCTTCGATAGTTATCGCCTTGCCCTGGACGAGGGCGTGACGATACTTGCGGGACCCAACGCGGCGGGAAAGACCAATCTCATAGAGGCGCTGCAGCTGCTGACGAGCGGCGCCTCGTTTAGGCATCCGACCGCAGCCGAGCTCGTCCATGACGGCGTGGGCTCGTGCAAGGCCGAGCTGAGGCTCGAGGGCGACGACCGCGTGCTTGATATGGGATTGAGCGCGGAGGACGGTAAACGCTCGTTTAGCCGCAACGGCAAGAGATGCTCTGCCGCCGGTGTGCGCGGGGTTCTGCCGAGCGTGCTGTTTTGCCCCGACCATCTGGACATGGTTAAGCGAGGCGCCAGTGTGCGCCGCGCCGCCCTCGATGACTTTGGCATGCAACTGAGCGCACGCTATGCCGATCTTGCGAGCACCTATGGGCGCTGCGTGACTCAGCGTAACGCCTTGCTCAAGGAGACCTGGTGCTGCCGCGAGATGCTCGGCGCGTGGAACGATTCGATTGCCCGCGCGGGCTCGGCCCTGCTCGTGCACCGGTTGGCCCTGCTCGACCGGCTGGCGGGCCATGTGCACACTGCCTACGGGCAAGTGGCGTCCGGTGAGGCCGCCAACGTGACCTATGCGTCCACGCTGGGGGATTTGCCCCAGGTCGAGGATCGCGAAGAGCTGAAGGGCTGGGCGTACGAGCGCATGCTGGCTGCCCTTGATGAGCACGCCGACGAGGAAATTCGCCGCGGCGTGACGTTGGTGGGACCGCATCGCGATGAGATTGAGTTTACCGTAGCGGGTCGTTCCGCTCGTTCGTTTGCCAGCCAAGGTCAGCAGCGAACGTTGGTGCTGGCCTGGAAGGTGGCGGAGGTGGCCGTGGCTCGCGATGTCCTGGGCACCGCCCCACTGCTGCTTTTGGACGACGTGATGAGCGAACTCGACGGCGAACGCCGCGGTGCTTTCCTGCGGCTGATCGGCGATGATATCCAGACGGTCATAACCACGACCAACTTGGGGTACTTTACCGATGACCTGCTTGATCGAGCCAAGGTGGTGAGCATGGGTGAGACGTGCTAATTACGAGCGCGAGAGCGAAACGGTCGCCTTCAGTGGGTTTTTAAACGCAGAGCGCCAGCGCATCCTGGCGGCCGCGACGCCTGAGCGCCGCGCGCAGATGGAGGCTGCCGAGGAGTCGCGCGCGGTCTATCGTGCGTGGAACGCGGTGTGCTCGGGCACGCGCGAGGGACGGCATGTGACGGGCCTGCGCTACCTGCCCGAGTCCAATGAGCTGCTGGTGTATCTCGACTCGCCCTCGTGGACGCAGGAAATGACGCTGTTGCGCGAGATCATTCGCGCGCGCATGGAGCGCGCCGGTGCGCATGTGGACGGCCTGGTGTTCAAAACCACCGCGCCCGGTCACACGCCGCCCGCCGCCAAGGAGCGCCTGCGCCCGGCGACGACCGAACGCCCGCCGGCCCCGCACGCCGACCTCAGCGATGCCGAGCGCACCGAGATTGAGCGCCAAGTGGCGCCCATCGAAGACCAAAAACTGCGCGAGGCCCTCGAGAACGCCATGAGAGCCAGTGCCGAGTGGGCCAAGGGCGTGCAAAGCAAAAAAGAGCCTTAAATCGCATCTGGTGGCCTTGTAGAGCCAAATACCCTCGTTCCCGAGGGTATTTTTTTACGATAAACTAGTAAGGCTGTACACATTTTCTTGACTGAAGGAGGACGTGTGGCAAACGAAAACGATTACGATGGCGGCGAGATTAAGATTCTCGAAGGTCTCGAGGCCGTTCGTAAGCGCCCGGGCATGTATATCGGCTCGACGAGCGCCAGCGGTCTGCATCACCTGGTGTGGGAGATCGTTGACAACTCCGTCGACGAGGCCATGGCCGGTTTCTGCACCGAGATCCAGGTGACGGTCCACGCCGACAACTCCATCACGGTCGTCGACAACGGGCGCGGCATCCCCGTCGACGAGCACCCTGTTAAAAAGATTCCGACGCTCGAGGTCGTTATGACGATCTTGCACGCCGGCGGTAAGTTCGACAACTCGGCCTATAAGGTCTCGGGCGGCCTGCACGGCGTGGGCATCTCCGTCGTCAACGCACTGTCCAAGCGCGTGGTCGTTCAGGTTCGTCGCGACGGCAACACCTACGAGATGGAGTTCTCGCGCGGCAAGACCGTCAAGAAGGTGGAGGTCGTGGGCACCTCGGATTCGACGGGCACCACCGTCACCTTCTGGCCCGACGACGAGATCTTCGAGACCTGCATCTACGATTTCGATACGCTGCACAACCGTCTGCAGGAGACGGCGTTCCTCAATAAGAACCTCAAGATCGTGCTGACCGACGAGCGCGAGGCGACTCCCCACGTGGAGGAGTTTTGCTACGAGGGCGGCATCATCGACTTCGTCAAGTTCCTCAACGAGGGCAAGGACGTCCCCGAGGCCTTTAAGGAGCCCATCTACATCGAGGGCAAATCGGACCCGGACGCGCCTGTGGCCAAGATGGGCGAGGTCGAGGTTTCCCTGCAGTGGAATAGCGGCTACGGCGAGAACGTCATGTCGTTTGCCAACGACATCTACACCCCCGAGGGCGGCATGCACCTTGAGGGCTTCCGCACCGCGCTCACCCGCGTGATCAACGATTACGCGCGCAAACAGAACCTGCTCAAGGAAAAAGACGCCAACCTGACCGGCGACGATGTGCGCGAGGGCCTTTCGGCCGTTATCTCGGTCAAGCTGCCCGATCCGCAGTTTGAGGGCCAGACCAAGGCAAAGCTCGGCAGCTCCTATATGCGCGCGCTGACGCTCAAGATCGTGACCGACGGCCTTGCCGATTACCTCGAGGAGCACCCTAAGCCCGCTCGCGAGATCGTCAAGAAGGCGCAGCAGGCCTGCAAGGCGCGCAATGCCGCCCGCAAGGCGCGCGAGGCGACCCGCCGCAAGAGCCTGCTCGAGACGGCGTCCCTGCCCGGTAAGCTCGCCGACTGCTCGGTGCGCGATGCCGAGCTGACCGAGCTCTTCATCGTAGAGGGTGACTCGGCAGGCGGTTCAGCCAAGGACGGCCGTCGCCGAGACATCCAGGCGATTCTGCCCCTGCGCGGCAAGATTTTGAACGTCGAACGCGTTGGTGACCATCGCGCGTTCTCGAGTGACACCATCCAGTCATTGATTACCGCGATCGGCTGCGGCGTCACGACGAGTGCCGGCGACGGCGGCGACTTCGATATCACCAAGGCGCGCTACCACAAGATCATCATCATGACCGATGCAGACGTCGACGGCGCGCATATCCGCATCCTGCTGCTGACGTTCTTCTACAAGTACATGCGTCCGCTGATCGATGCCGGCTACGTCTATGTTGCCTGCCCGCCCATCTTTGGCATTAAGGTGCGCAACAAGATCCACTACGTGTATCCCAACGGCCGCCAGCCCGAAGACGAGATCCTGCGCGATACCATCCAGAGTCTGGGCCTGAACCCCGACGATAACGACGAGGACGGCAAGGCCAAGGACGGCAAGATCACCAAGAAGCGCAAGGGCTATACCGTCCAGCGCTACAAGGGTCTGGGCGAGATGGACCCCAAGCAGCTTGCCTCGACGACGATGGATCCCAAGACCCGCATCCTGCAGCGCGTGTCGATCGAGGACGCCGTGGTGGCAGACCGCGCCGTGCGCGAGCTGATGGGTTCCGAGGTCGGCTATCGCCGCGAGTACATTGAAAAACATGCGCATGACGCGCGTTTCCTTGACGCTTAAGAGGAGGTAACGTGGCAGACGATATCAACAATAACGAGGGTACGGGCGAGGCCGGCGATGCCGGTATGCCCGATGATCTGAAGCGCCTGCTTGCCCGTGCTGAGCAGGGCGAGGACGGCGACCCGGACGCCTATAACCCCGATGTCGATGATGACGAGGAAGAGGATGACGACGGCGAGCTCGAGGAGAGTTTTGGCGAAGTCGACCGTGGCGCCTCGGCCGGCGAGGATATCAACGGCGGTCAGCTCCAGATTTCGGAGTTCGGTCGCGAGATGAAGCAGTCGTTCATCGAGTATTCGATGTCGGTTATCACAGCGCGCGCCCTGCCGGACGTGCGTGACGGCTTAAAGCCGGTGCACCGCCGCATCCTGTACGCGATGAACGAGAGCGGCATCTACCCCAACCGCCCGCACAAGAAGTCGGCCTGGACGGTCGGCGAAGTTATCGGTAAGTACCACCCGCATGGCGACTCCGCGGTCTATGAGGCCATGGTCCGCCTGGCGCAGTGGTTTTCCATGCGCACACCGCTCATCGACGGTCACGGCAACTTCGGCAACATCGACGGCGACGGCGCGGCGGCCATGCGTTACACCGAGAGCCGTCTGGCAAAGCCCGCCATGGAACTGCTGCGTGACTTGCAGAAGGATACCGTCGACTGGCAACCCAACTACGACGAATCGCTCGCCGAGCCCGTGGCGCTGCCTGCGCGCTTCCCCAACCTGCTGGTCAACGGCAGCCAGGGCATCGCCGTCGGCATGGCCACCAACATCGCCCCACATAACCTCACCGAGGCGATCGAGGCCACTTGCTACCTGATCGACAACCCCGACGCCACCGTCGACGAGCTCATGCAGATCATGCCCGGTCCGGACTTCCCCACCGGCGCCATCATCATGGGCAGCGCCGGCATTAAGCAGAGTTACGAGACCGGCCGCGGCTCCATTACCGTGCGTGCCAAGGCGCACGTGGAGTCCACCAAGACCGGTCGCAGCCGCCTGGTCTTTACCGAGATTCCCTACATGGTCAACAAAGGCACCCTGCAGGAGAAGATCGCCCAGCTCGTCAACGACAAGCGCATCGAGGGCATCTCGGATATGCGCGATGAGTCCAACCAGAAGGGTATCCGTCTGGTCATCGAGCTCAAGAAGGGCGTCATTCCGCAGGTCGTGCTCAACAACCTGTATAAGTACACCTCGCTGCAGACGACCTTTGGCGCCAACAACCTGGCACTCGTCAACGGCGTTCCCAAATGCCTGAGCCTGCGCGAGATGCTGCAGCACTACATCGACCACCAGGTCGACGTAGTCACCCGCCGCACCCGCTTCGACCTTAAGAAGGCCCAGGCCCGCGCGCATATCCTTGAGGGCTACTTGATGGCTCTCGACCATATCGACGAGGTCATTAGCATCATCCGCTCCTCGCAGACCGACTCCGAGGCCAGCAGTCGCTTGATCGAGCGCTTTGGCTTTACGCCCGAGCAGACCACGGCCATCCTCGAGATGAAGTTGCGCCGCCTGACCGGCCTGGAGCGCGACAAGATTCAGGAAGAGTTGGACGGCCTGCGCCGCGCCATCGCCTACTACGAGGACCTGCTGGCGCATGAGGAGAAGATCCTGGGCGTCATCAAGGAGGAGATGCGCGAGATCTCCAAGAAGTTCGGCGATAAGCGCCGCACCGAGATCAGCCAGGTCGAGAAGGACCTGGATGTCGAGGACCTCATCGCCGACGAGGATATGGTCGTGACCATCACCCACACCGGCTACGTTAAGCGTATCCCGGTTGCCGCCTACCGCGCCCAAAAGCGCGGCGGCAAGGGCGTGTCGGGCGTCAACCTCAAAGAGGACGATGTCATCGATGAGATGTTCATCGCGTCCACGCACGAGTACGTGCTGTTCTTCTCGAGCAAGGGCAAGGTCTATCGCCTGAAGGTGCACGAGCTGCCGGTAGGTACGCGCCAGGCACGCGGTACCGCGATCGTCAACCTGCTGCCCTTCGAGGAGGGCGAGAAGATCGCGAGCGTCATCAGCTGCCGCGAGTTCCCGGCCGACGAGTACCTGATGTTTGCCACCAAGAGCGGTATGGTCAAGAAGACCGTGATGAGCGCATATGACCGCAGCCGTCGCGACGGCCTGATCGCTATCAACCTGCGCGACGACGACGCGCTGTTGAACGTGCGCCGCGTGCGCGAGGGCGACAAGATTATCCTGGCCACCACCGCGGGCAAGGCGATCATGTTCTCCGAGGAGCAGGTGCGCGCCACCGGCCGCGATACCAGCGGCGTTCGCGGTATCGGTATGAAGGACGGTGTGAGCGTTCTGGGCATGGAAGTCACTAACGGCAACGGCGATCTGTTCGTCATCACCGAGCGCGGCTACGGCAAGCGCACGCCGGTCGCGGACTACCCGGAACAGAATCGTGGGGGTCAGGGCGTCTACACCATCCAGATGACCGAGCGTAAGGGTAACCTCGCGGCCATGAAGACGGTGGGCCCGCAGCACGAGCTGTTCATCGTGACGGAGGGCGCGACGGTCATTCGCGTCAAGACCGACGAGATCAGCCAGACCGGCCGCGCCACCCAGGGCGTCAAGATGATGACCGTCGACGACAACGACCGCGTATGCGCTGTCGCCCGCATGACGGCAGCCAAGGAAAAGCCCGAAGGCGAAGCCACAGAAAACGGCTCTGCTTCCGAAGAGACTCCAGTCGACCTAGGCGACGGCAACGACATGCCAGAGGATCTCCTCGACGAGTAAGTAGTCCTCTCCGGTCAAAAACATCAGACCCCATATATCGGCGGTCGGCGCACCTGCGCGCCGACCGCTTTTTTGAAAACCTAGGGACCCGCGTCCACCCCGGCCGCCCGGCGGCATATGAAGTCGATCGCGAGTTCCGCACGAGCCGGAGAGCACTTAATGTGCTCTCCGTGCGAGTCAGGACTGTCCGAGCAGGCGACCTTATATATTTGCCCTCCCCGGGGCTCCTCGCCCGAACCCCTCAGCTAGTTCTTCAGCGAGTTCAGCGGCGCCGGGAAGCGTCCACCGCGGTGGGCAAGCACGGTGCCGGCGTTGGGGTTCACCGGCATGATGGGCGCACGGCCGAACAAGCCACCGTACTCGACGCAGTCGCCCACGCCCTTGCCGATGGCAGGAATCACGCGGACGGCCGTGGTCTTGTTGTTGATGACGCCGATGGCCATCTCGTCGGCGATGATGCCGGCGATGGTCTCGACCGGGGTGTCGCCGGGGATGGCGATCATGTCCAGGCCAACGGAGCACACGCAGGTCATAGCCTCGAGCTTCTCGAGCGAAAGCGCACCGGCCTCGACGGCGGCGATCATGCCGGCATCCTCGGACACGGGGATAAAGGCGCCGGAGAGACCGCCCACGCTGGAGCTGGCCATGACGCCGCCCTTCTTGACGGCATCGTTGAGCATGGCGAGCGCGCAGGTCGTGCCCGGGCCACCGCAGGTGCCAACACCGATGATCTCGAGGATGCGTGCGACGGAGTCGCCGATGGCGGGCGTGGGAGCCAGCGACAGGTCGACAATGCCCTTCTCGACACCCAAGCGATGGGCGGCCTCGCGGCTCATGAGCTCGCCGGCGCGGGTGATCTTAAAGGCGGTCTGCTTGATCTTCTCGGCGACTTCCATCATCGATGCGGAATCGGGCAGCGTCTCCAGGGCTGCGGCCATAACGCCGGGGCCCGAGACGCCTACGTTGATGACGGCGTCGGCCTCGCCACCGCCGTGGACGGCGCCCGCCATAAACGGGGAGTCCTCGACCATGTTGGCAAAGCAGACAAACTTGGAGGCGCCAACGGAATCCTGGTCGGCCGTGAGTTTAGCGGCATCGATGATGGTCTGGGCGGCCATGAGCACGGCGTCCATGTTGATGCCGGCGCGCAGGCTGGCGACGTTGACGCTGGAGCAGACGCGGCTCGTGGTGGCGAGCGCCTGGGGGATGGACTGGATGACGCGGCGGTCGGCGTCGCCGATGCCCTTCTGGACGAGTGCGGAGAAGCCGCCCAGGTAATCGATGCCGAGGGTCTCTGCCGCGCGGTCGAGGGCATGCGCGATGGGGGTGAGATCCTCATCCTTGCAGCACGCGGCGATCTGCGCCACCGGGGTGACGGAAACGCGCTTGTTGACGATGGGGATACCGTACTCGCGCTCGAGGTTCTCGGCGGTCTCGACCAGATGCTCAGCCGTGTGCGTCACGTGGTCGTAGATCTTCGTGCACATGCGGTCGAGGTTCTCGTCACCGCAACCCATGAGCGAAACACCCATGGTGATGGTCCTGATGTCGAGGTTCTGCTCCTCAACCATGCCGCGGGTTTCCGCGATTTCTGCGGGCGTGATCGCCATCCTTGCGCTCCTATCTGCCAAAACGAGCATAGTCTTATCTATTCTAACGTGCCGCACGTGCCAAGTGGCGCATGCGGCACGTTTTGGTGCTCGGTTGTTTCCGTTGTGTTACTGCCCAAAGACCTCTTCGGCGATACGAGCGCTTTCGGCGGCATCCTTGGCGTAGTAGTCCGCGCCGATCTGCTTGGCGTATTCGGGGGTGAGTACGGCGCCGCCCACGATGATCTTGACGCCCGGAACCTCGGCATGGAGCAGCTTGATGGTCTCCTCCATGGCGACGACCGTGGTGGTCATAAGCGCCGAGAGGCCGACGAGTTTGATATCGCGCTCCTTGACGGTCTTGAGTACCTCCTGCGGATCGACGTCGCGGCCTAGGTCAAAGACGGTGTAGCCGTAGTTATCGAGCAGCATCTTGACGATGTTCTTGCCAATGTCGTGGATGTCGCCCTTGACGGTGGCCACGCAGATCTTGCCCTTGTCGGCGATCTCGCCGGCGGGCATCAGGCGCTTGATGGTGTCGAAGCCCACGCGCGCGGCCTCGGCCGAGGCCATGAGCTGCGGTAAGAAGAACTTTCCCTGGTCAAAGAGGACGCCAACCTCGTCGAGGGCGGGGATAAAGTGATTGTTGATGAGGTCCATAGCGTCGTGGTCTGTCAGCAGACGCTCGGTCTCGGCAGCGATCTCGCCTTTGCGGCCCGAGACGACCATTCGACGAATCGGGTCGTCGTTGCCGTCAGTGCCGGCGGTGCCCGCGGCAGGCGCGGCATCACTCGATGCGGCCTGAGCTGCTGCCGGGTTTGCGGCGATCTTATACGGATCGGTCCAACCGGCGTAGCGCTCGATGTATCCGGTCGAGCCCTCGTCCTCAACGCTCAGGACGCGATAACTGTAGACGGTATCCATAAAGCGCTTGGAGCCCGGGTTCATGATGGGGGCGTCCAGACCCGCGCCAAAAGCGGCAGCCAAAAAGACCGAGCCCAGCAGCGGGCGGGCAGGCAGGCCAAAGCTGATGTTCGACACGCCGAGCGCGCATTTGACGCCCAGACGCTCCTTGCACAGGGACATGGCGCGTAGGATCTGCTCGGCCTGGCGTTGATTGGTCGAGGCGGTCATGACCAGGCAGTCGATGAGGATGCGGTCCGGTCCGATGCCGTAACGGGCGGCCTCGGCCACGATGTGCTCGGCGATGGCGAAGCGAGCCTCGGCGGAATCGGGGATGCCGCCTTCGTCGAGCGTAAGGCCGACAACGTTGGTGCCGTAGTGGGCGACCAGCGGGAAGATCTCGTCCATGATCTGCTGCTTGCCATTGACCGAGTTGATGATGGGCTTGCCGGCGTAGCGGCGCACGGCGGCCTCGACGGCTGCGGGGTCGGTGGAGTCGATCTGCAGCGGCAGCAGCGTGGACCCCTGGAGCTGTTCGGTCGCCTGTTGGATGATCTTGACCTCGTCGATCTCGGGCAGGCCCACGTTGACGTCCAGAATGTCGGCGCCCTGTTCCTGCTGGCTGATGCCCTGGCTCACAACGTAGTCCAGGTCGCCGTCGCGCAGGGCCTGCTGCAGGCGCTTTTTGCCGGTGGGGTAGTAGGGAATGGAGATGTCGCACACCGTCTTGGAGGAGTTGTCGGAGCGATTGAGGATGTTCTTCATCTCCGAGTTGTTGATGATCTTCACGTTGTCGCCGGAATCGGTGATGCAGGTGGTGCGGATACCGATGCTGGTAACAGTACCCCGGAAGCCGTTGACCTCCACGATATCGCCCACGTTGTACTGGTTCTCCAGCAGCATGAACGCGCCGATGACCACGTCGGCGATGAGGCTCTCGGCGCTGAAGCCCACGATCAGGGCCAACACGCCGACGCTGGCGATGATGGTGCCGATGTTGACGCCCAAAATGCCCAGACCGCCGCACAGGATGACGATGACCGCCACATACCGCACAAGGCTGGCCGTCAGACTCAGCACGGAGCAGGCCCGGTGGCTGGTGGGCCTGATGAGCCCCAGTACCAGCACGACCAGATTCTCCGCCAGCAGGACGCCGAACACCAGCAGCGCCAGCTTCAGCAGCGCCGTACCGTTCACGGTGAACAAGGCGGCCAGCTCCGCAAAGTCGAAGGCCTTCAGCGCAAGGCCCGCCCCGATGGCCGCCGCCAGCAGCAGCGCGTACATCAGTACGCGGCGGGGCGTGCCCTTTTTGTTTCGATCCTTCATAGGAACACTCTCCTTTTTCCCTCTTTCTATGGCCATGATACCACATACACCGCCGTGTTTCAACCATTTGACGCAAAGAGACGCAGCCCTTCGGCTGCGTCTCTTTCTTCTTCCCCCACGGGACAAAGCTCTGCACCACGATACTCCCCCCAGTGGACAGAGCAGGAAACTGTGCGTTTAGGCGATCTCGTCCTCTTTCCGGCGCAGGCACAGTGCGCTGCCCGTCAGGCCCAGCAGCGCCATGGCGGCGTAGCCCAGCACACCGGCGTCGGAGGTCTTGGGTGAGGAGCTGATACCGCCGATGGTGAATTCCATGGAGGCGTTCCCCTCAGAGGACAGGATGGTGATGGTATGGGTGCCCGCCTGCAGCGTCTGCAGGTACACCGCCTTCAGATAGATCTCGATATCGTCGCCCTCCGCAATGTAGCGGGAGGGATCCAGCGTCACGCCGTCCACCTGCACCCCCAGGAAGCTGGCGATGCCCGCAGTGGAGCGGAACGTCAGCCCGTAGATGCCGCCGGAGTAATCCGTGGCGGATCGGCCCTCCGCAGTGGGCACAGCCACCATGGTGGGGCCGCGGCGGATGGGGCCGGGATCGGGTGTAGGATCGGGATCCGGGTCAGGCTTGGGGCCGGGATCGGGCGCAGGATCGGGCTTATCGGAGCCCGCGTCCTTCCACAGCGCCACCACCGTGACATCGCTCATCACGCGGTAGGCCGTACCGGCCTTGTAGGACACACCGTCGATCTCCCACATGTCAAAGGTCATCTTGTCGGGTGCGGTGATGAA
>UQJA01000052.1 GCA_900541285.1 uncultured Collinsella sp. | reverse complement strand
GGCCCCGCCGGTTCCGGCAAGTCCACCATCGCCAAGGAGATCGCCCGCCTGCTGGGCTTTAACAAGCTCGACACGGGCGCCATGTATCGTGCCGTCACCTTCGCCGCGCTCGACCGCGGCATCGACCTGGACGACGAGGCGGCCATCGACGCCCTCGCCGAGCAGATCGAGATTCGCTTTACCAACGGCACCGGCGAGGACACGCGCCTGACCATTGACGGCCAGGACGCCTCGGCCGCCATCCGCACCCCGCAGGTCGACGCCAACGTTTCCAAGGTCTCGGCCTACCCGGGCGTGCGCGCCGCCATGCTCATCCACCAGCGCCGCGCCGCCGAGGACCGCGATATCGTTGCCGAGGGTCGTGACATCGGCACCGTCGTATTCCCCAACGCGCAAGTCAAGGTCTTCCTGACCGCCGACCCGCGCGAGCGCGCCCGCCGCCGCGTGCTGCAGCGCCACCAAAACGATGCCCAGCCGCTAACGTCCGAGCAGCTCGAAGCCGAGGTCGACGAGACCCTCGACGCCCTTAAGCAGCGCGACAAGCTCGACAGCAGCCGCGAGGTCGCCCCACTCGTGCCCGCCGAGGACGCCGTGCACGTCGACTCCACCGCCCACAGCATCGACGAGGTCGTTCGTATCATCGAGGACCTCATTAACCAAAGGAGGTAGCCCATGCGCCTGTTTAAGCAGACGCCCGCGGACTATTACAACGCCCCCTACGACGAGTTTCCGGCGCTCATCCGCGGCACCGTCTTCGTGGTCATGGCAATCCTTTGGGCTTTCTCCAAGCTCATGTGGCGCTGGAAGGTAGAGGACGCCGATCTGTTGTTTGAGCGCCAGGAAGGCCGCGGCAGCGTGGTCATCTGCAACCACACCTCGATGGCCGAGCTCTTGGCCGTGGAGACGGCGCTGTTCTTTGGGGGCCGCCGCATTCGTCCCATCTTTAAGTCCGAGTTCGCCAAGAGCAAGATTGTGCGCTGGGCCTTTAGCCGCGTTGGCGGCATCCCCGTGGAGCGTGGTACTGCCGATATGAAGTGCCTGCGTGCCGCCCAGCATGCGCTGCAGCGCGGTGAGGACGTTCTGATCTTCCCCGAGGGCACGCGCATTCGCTCGCGCGAGATCAAGCCCGAGGTCCACGGCGGTTTTGCGCTCATCGCCCAAATGGGCAAGGCGCCCGTCAACCCGCTCGCCATCTGCGGCTGGTCCGACATCACGCCCACGGGCAAAAAGCTCATGCGTCCCAAGAAGTGCTGGATCCGCGCCGGCAAGGCCGTCTCTTTTTCCGATGCACCGGCTGGGCTTAAGCGCACAGAGCGTCTAACCTGGTTTGAGTCCGAGGCCATGAACCGCGTCTACGCCATGCGAGACGACCTTTGCGCCGAGCATCCTGGCAGGTTCTAGCCATGAGCGAGAACGTGACAAACACTGCCGTGACTGCGTCCGACCAGGCAACCGCGCCTACCATCGAGATCGCCGCCCACGCCGGCACTTGCTACGGCGTACGACACGAACATCGAGCAGATCATCGCGCTCGAACGTCCCGACGCGCTGCTTCCCAACCTGGGCGGCCAGTCCGGCCTCAACCTTTCGAGCGAGCTTGCCGAGGCGGGCATCGGTCTTGCCGACACCTTGGACGACGCCGCGTCGGGTACCGTGATCATCCGCGCCCACGGCGTGGTGCCGCAGGTGATCGATGCTGCCCGCACGCGCGGCCTCAACGTGGTCGACGCCACCTGCCCCTACGTGAAGAAGGTCCATATGCCAGCCGAGCGCCTGGTGCGCGAGAGCTACCGCGTGGTGGTCGTAGGCGAGCCGGGGCATCCCGAGGTCGAGGGCATTCTGGGTCACGCCGGCGACGATGCGCAGGTCGTGAGTTGCGCCGCCGATGCGGACGCGCTTCCGCTCAAGGGCAAGGTGGGCCTCGTCGTGCAGACTACCCAGACCGCGCTGAACCTCGCCGAGGTCGTGGCAGTCATCACCCCGCGTGTGCAGGAGCTGCGCGTGATCAACACCATCTGCGCCGCCACGAGTGAGCGTCAACAGGCAGCAGCCACACTTGCCAACCGCTGCGACTGCATGGTCGTCGTGGGCGGAAAGAACTCGGGCAACACCCGCCGCCTAGCTCAGATCTGCGCGGACGCCTGCAAGCGCACGCATCACATCGAGGAAGCTTCCGAGCTCCAGGCCGCGTGGTTTGCCAACGCTCACCACATCGGCATCACCGCCGGAGCCTCCACCCCGCAAGAACACATCGAGCGCGCCGTCGAGCGCATCAAGGAGCTTTGCCGCTAACCATGGACCAGACCGTACCCGCATACGCCGCCGAGGTGGCCGATTACGGGCGCAGCCGCGACCCCGAGCCGGGTGAGGGCGCGCTCGTAAAGAACGTGCGTCCCGAATCGCCCGCATGGGATGTGGGTATCGAGCCGGGCATGCGCGTGCTCACGGTCAACGGTGAGCAGCTGACCGATATGATCGTGTGGCTCTGGGAGGCAGATGACGACATCGTCGAGCTGGAGGTATTCGACCCGCGCGACAACAGCGTCACCCCCGTCGAGCTCGACCGCTTCCCGGGCGAGGACTGGGGGCTGGAGTTCGACGGCCCTATCTTCGATGGCATGCGTACCTGTGTGAACGCCTGCGTGTTCTGCTTTATGACGATGCTTCCCAAGGGCGGCCGCTCGACGCTCTATATTCGCGACGACGACTATCGCCTAAGCTTTTTACAGGGCAACTTTGTCACGCTCACGAACCTCACCGACGAGGACGTGCAAAACGTCATCCAGCGCAACATGAGTCCCATGAACGTGTCGGTCCACGCCGTGAGCCCCGACGTCCGCCGTCGCATGATGGGCCGCAACGCCCAGCGAGGCATGGACGTACTCGAAACCATCATGGCCGCCGGCATCGAGATTCACGCGCAGATCGTGTTGTGCCCCGGCATGAACGACGGCGAGGAGCTGGAAAAGACCCTGCGCTTTTGCGAGGAGCACGAGCAAATCACAAGTCTGGGCATTGTGCCGCTTGGTTTTACCAAGCATCAGAACCGTTTTAGCTGGTCCTACAGCGACAAGCCCGAGCTAGCGCGCGAGACCATTGCCATGATCCGTCCCTACCAGGACCGCGCCTTCGAGCGCTTTGGCCGCCACACCTTCCAGATGAGCGACGAGTTCTACCTGGACGCCGGCATCGATCCGCCCGAGGCGGACTTTTACGACGGCTATCCGCAGTACTACGACGGTATCGGCATGATCCGCTCATACCTAGACGAGACGGACGATGTGCTTGCCGCCGATGCCGAGCGACTGGCCCGCGTCCGCGAGGCCATCGCCGCTCGCAGCCAGCACCTGCTGTGCCTCTCCGGCGCCAGCGCACGCGATACGGTAGCGCGCTTTGTGGAATCACCACAGGGGCTCGCCGGCACCGTCACGGCCATCAAAAACCGCTACTTTGGCGGCAACGTGGACGTGACCGGCCTCATCGTCGCAAGCGATATCCTTGAGCAGCTGCCGCAGGATCTTTCGGGGGTTATGCTCTTTGTGCCTAAGCTCATGTTCAACGCCGACGGTATGACCCTTGACGAGTATCATCGTGACGAATTACTCGCAAGCCTTACCGGTCGCGGCGCCGAGGTTCATGTGGTGTCGACCATGCCGCATGAGCTGCTCGATACCCTGGAGCACATCCTTGGCATAACGCCCGCCAATTCAACTATTCCCGCTGACCCTACCCATTAAAGGAGAGCAGATGAAACCTATCGTCGCCGTCGTCGGACGCCCCAACGTGGGCAAGTCCACGCTCGTCAACCGCCTGGCCCAGACCTCGGACGCCATCGTCCACGAGTCTCGCGGCGTCACGCGCGACCGCTCGTATCACACGGCCGATTGGAACGGCCGCGAGTTCACCATCGTCGACACGGGCGGCATCGAGCCGCTCAAGAGCGACGACGTCTTTGCCACGTCCATCCGCGACCAGGCGCTCGCCGCCGCCGAGGAAGCCGCAGTCATCCTGTTTGTGGTCGATGGCCGCACCGGCGTCACCGAGGAGGACGAGTCGGTCGCCCGCATGCTCAAGCGCTGCGACAAGCCGGTCTTTCTGCTGGTGAACAAGCTCGACAACCCCGATCGCGAGAACGACAGCATCTGGGAGTTCTATTCGCTCGGCATCGGTGAGCCCACGCCGCTCTCGGCCCTGCATGGCCATGGCACGGGCGACCTGCTCGACGATATCGTGGCCCTGCTTCCAGAGGAAGAGGACGAGGTCGCCGATGAGTTCCCCGACGCGCTGAACGTCGCCATCATCGGCCGCCCCAACGCCGGCAAGTCGTCGCTGTTCAACCGCATCCTGGGCGCCGACCGTTCTATCGTGTCCAACATTGCCGGCACGACGCGCGACGCCATCGACACGGTCGTCGAGCGTAACGGCAAGCACTACCGCATGGTCGACACCGCGGGCATTCGCAAGAAGAGCACCGTGTACGAGAACATCGAGTACTACTCCATGGTCCGCGGCCTGCGCGCCATCGATCGCGCCGACGTGGCGCTGCTCGTCGTCGACGCCTCCGTGGGCGTTACCGAGCAGGACCAGAAGGTCATGGGTCTTGCCATCGAGCGCGGCTGCGCCATCGTTGTGCTGCTCAACAAGTGGGATCTGCTTGACGACGACCGTAAGCGTGAGGCCTGCATGGAGACCATCGACCGCCGTCTGGGCGTCATGGCTCCCTGGGCCCAGTACCTGCGCATCTCTGCCCTCACCGGCCGCAGCGTCGAGAAGATCTGGGCGATGGTCGACGCCGCCGAAAAGACGCGCTCGCAAAAGATCAGCACCTCGCGCCTCAACACGTTCCTCACCGACCTGCGCGAGTTCGGTCATACCGTGGTGGACGGCAAGCGCCGCCTGCGTATGCACTATGTGACCCAGACGGGCGTCAACCCGCCGACGTTCACGTTCTTCGTCAACCACAGCGACCTGGTCAACGACACCTACCAGCGATACGTAGAGAACCGCATGCGCTCGACCTTCGACTTTGCCGGCACGCCCATTCGACTCTTCTTTAGGAAGAAGGAGCAAAAGGATGCATAATCCGATTCTTCTGACCGCCATCTGCGCCGTGGTCTCGTTCTTTATCGGGGCGATTCCGTTTGGTCTGATCCTGGGCCGCGTGTTCAACCACACGGACATTCGTAAGGCGGGCTCCGGCAACATCGGCACCACCAACGCCCTGCGCGTGGCCGGCCCCAAGGTGGCTGCGCTCACGCTGCTGCTCGACTGCCTTAAGGGCGCCATCTGCGTCCTTATCGCGCGTCCGCTCATTGCCGACTTGGGCTATGGCTTCCCCGTGAGCATTATGGCCCCCGGTGCCGCCGGCGACTGGATGCTCGGCGTCATCTGCCTGGCAGCCGTGTGGGGCCATATCTTCTCGCCCTACCTCAACTTCCATGGCGGCAAGGGCATCGCAGTTGGTCTGGGCGTCATCCTCGCCTGGTACTGGCCCATCGGACTTTCGCTGTTGGGCATGTTTATCGTGGCCGTCGCCATCACCAAGTTTGTGTCGGTGGGCTCGCTTGCCGCGGCCATCGGTCTTCCCATCGCTGCCTGCGCGGTCTTTCCGTACAGCAGCCTCGGACTTAAGTTTTGCATGGCGCTGATCGGCATTACTGTGGTGTGGGCCCATCGTGCGAACATCAAAAAGCTCATGACGGGTAAGGAGTCCAAGCTCTCGTTTACCAAGCGCGTCACCGAGCCCGACGATAAGTAGGAGAGAGTCATGAATGTTGCGCTGATTGGCTCCGGCTCCTGGGGAACCGCCGTCGCGGGCCTTGCCGCCGCGCGGGCCGAGCGCGTGACCATGTGGGCCCACAGCGAGCAGACGGCCGCCGGTATTAACGGCGAGCACCGAAACCCTCGCTATCTGGTGGGCTACGAGCTGCCGGACAACGTGGTGGCAACGACCGAGCTCGCCCAGGCGCTCGACGGTGCCGATGCGATCATCTTTGCCGTGCCTTCGACGCACCTGCGCGACGTCTGCCACCAGGCGGCGCCGTACATCGCGGACGAGACGCCGGTTCTGTGCCTCACCAAGGGCATTGAGCCCGAGTCCGGCCTGCTCATGAGCGAGGTCATCGCCAGCGAGATCGGCAACGAGTCGCGCGTGGCGGCGCTCTCGGGCCCCAACCATGCTGAGGAAATCTGCCGCGGCGGACTTTCTGCCGCCGTCATCGCAAGCAAAGATCCGCAGATAGGGGAGACCTTTAAGGACCTGCTCCTATCCACGGCCTTCCGCATCTACCTGTCGCAGGACATGACCGGCGTCGAGGTTTGCGGTGCCATGAAAAACGTTATCGCCATCGTGTGCGGCATCTCCGCCGGCACCGGTGCCGGCGACAATACGCTTGCCCTTATCATGACGCGCGGCCTGGCCGAGATCAGCCGTCTGGTGCACGCCCGCGGCGGTCAAGCTATGACCTGCATGGGACTCGCCGGCATGGGCGACCTCATTGCCACCTGCACCTCGGAGCATTCGCGCAACCGCACCTTTGGCTACGAGTTTGCCCACGGCGTGTCACTCAACGAGTATCAGACGCGCACGCATATGGTGGTCGAAGGCGCCGTCGCGGCCCGCAGCGTCAGCGAACTCGCCCGTTCACTGGGCGTAGACATTCCGCTCACCTTTGCCGTGGAGCAAACGCTCTACAACGGTGTTACTTTGGATAGGGCGCTCGAGATTCTTACCGACCGCGTACCCTCCCAAGAGTTCTACGGACTCACCGACTAACGCAGAAAGGCTTCCACCATGGGTTCCATCAAAATCGCTCCGTCCGTCCTTTCGGCCGACATGGCCAACCTCAAGGGCGAGCTCGACAAAATCGCCTGCGCCGACTACGTGCACTTCGACGTTATGGACGGTCACTTTACCGGCAACCTCACCTTTGGCGTTGACATCCTCAAGGCCGTCAAGCGCTCCACCGACGTGCCGGTCGACGCGCACCTGATGGTGTCGAATCCCGACGAGACGCTCGATTGGTATGCCGATGCCGGTGCCGATATGATCACCGTGCACTACGAGGCCTCCACGCACCTGCACCGCACGCTCACGCATCTGCAGCAGCGCGGCGTCAAGGCCGGTGTGGTGCTCAACCCCGCCACGCCCGTCTGCGTGCTCGATAGCATCATCGACATTGTTGACATGGTGCTGCTCATGAGCGTGAACCCCGGCTTTGGCGGCCAGAGCTTTATCCCGGGCACTCTGCATAAGCTCCACGAGCTCAAAGCCATGTGCGAGCGCCACGGCGTGTCGCCCCTCATCGAGGTCGACGGCGGTATTTCTTCCAAGAACATTGCCGAGGTCGTCAAGGCAGGCGCCAACGTGCTCGTGGCCGGCTCCGCCGTATTTAAGTCCGAAGATCCCGCTGCCGAGGTTGCGCTGCTGCAGAAGCTGGGCAACGAGGCCGCACAGGAGGCATAAACCCTTATGACCGCAGGTCAAAACCGCATACCCGTTAATCTTGACTATGCCGCCTCGACGCCCATGCGCGCCGAGGCGCTCCTTGCGCAGCGCGAGTACGACGACAGCGAGCTTGCCGGCGTCAACCCCAACTCGCTGCATTCGCTCGGCCGCAAGGCCGCTGCACGCCTGGAAGTGGCGCGTCGCGAGATTGCCCGCAGCTTTGGCGCGCGCGTCCGCCCGTCCGAGATTGTTCTGACCAACGGCGGCACCGAAGCCAACCAGCTGGCGCTGCTTGGTCTTGCCGAGGGCGCTCGTCAGCGCGATCGCAAGCGCGATCGTGTAATCGTTTCGGCCATCGAGCACGATTCGATTCTGGACAACCTGCCGCTGCTGCGTGCCGCTGGCTTTACCGTCGACCTGGTACAGCCCTGCCGCGCGGGCTACATTGAGCCTGCCGCGCTTATCGAGCTGCTAGGCGACGACGTGGCGCTCGTGAGCATCATGGTTGCCAACAACGAGACTGGCGTGGTGCAGCCCATCCGTGAGCTTGCCGCGGCCGCGCATACCGTGGGCGCCCTTTTCCACACCGATGCCATCCAGGGCTATCTGCATATTCCGCTCGATGCCGCCGAGCTGGGCGTCGATGCTATGTCCGTCGCCGCCCACAAGATTGGCGGTCCTGTGGCATCCGGCGCGCTCTACGTTAAGACCCGCACCCCGCTGCGCCCGCGCATCTTTGGCGGAGGACAGGAAGCCGGACGACGTGCCGGCACGCAGGACCTGCGCACGCAGCTGGCCTTTGCCGCTGCCGCCTCGTCTCTGGCGCCCCATGTGGCTCAGGAGCGAGCGACGCTGCAAGCCCTTTCCGACAAGCTCTACGCCACGCTAACGGCCCACCCGCGCATTCACGCCACCATGGGCGACTACGAGCAGGCCGACCGTCTGCCCGGCATGGTATCGATCTACATTGACGGCATGGACTCCGAGGAGCTCATCATCAAGCTCGACGCTGCCGGCTTTGAGGTATCGGCAGGGGCCGCGCGGGCGCGGAGGGGGGTAGGGCCCGGTCGCGTCGAGCGGCAGTATGGACCCGAGCCATGTTCTCAGCGCCATGGGTATTGGCCGCGAACAGGCCCTGGGTGCACTGCGTATCTCCTTCGATGACCGTGTGGACCCGGCCGATCTGGACGAGTTTGCCCAGACGCTGCTCTCGATCGTAGGCGCCGCATGATCGTCGCCGAACTCGAGCGCGCCCTACTTGCGCGCTATCCCAAGGCGGACGCCGAGGGCTGGGATCACGTTGGGTTATCAGTGGGAGATCCCGCTGCTGAGATCACCGGTGTTGCCTGCGCACTCGACGCGACCGAGGCCAACGTGCACCGTGCTCTTGGGGCCGGCGTCAACGTGCTGCTGACGCATCATCCTATCTACATCAAGGCACCCGAGGCCTTTTGTCCGGCGGATGCCGCACGCTCCCAATGCAGCGCGGCGCTCTACGAGGCAGCGCGTTGCGGCGTGAGCATCATATCGCTCCACACCAACTTGGACCGCTCGCACGAAGCCCGTGTCTGCCTGAGCAAGCTGCTGCGTTCTGCAGCCGTGAGCTCACTGGAGCACGTGGACGACCCCGAGGCCACCGGCCTGGGCGCGCTTGCAACGCTCAACGACCCGTGCACGCTGCGCGATCTTGCCACCCGTGCTGCAACGGCCTTCGGCAGCGACCCGCGCGTGTGGGGCGAAGCCGAGCACGCATGCCGAACCGTCGCTATTTTGGGCGGCTCCCTGGGCGACTTTGGAGAGCTTGCCATCGCCGCGGGCGCAGACGTTGTCGTGACGGGCGAGGCGGGCTACCACGTGGCGCAAGACCTTGCCTTACGCGGGCTGCCGGTGATCTTGCTCGGACACGATCGCTCCGAGGAGCCGTTCGTTGATATATTGATGAACTCTGCAGTTGACGCCGGGGTCGACCCCCGTCATGCGATTAAAATACTGAACCCTTGCCAATGGTGGACTGTGACAAAAGGAGAGAACTTATGAGCGCCGGCGCTACGCTACTCAAGCTGCAACAGATCGATTTGGAGCTCGCCCGCAACAAGAGCGAACTTGCCAATATGCCGGAGCTCAAGGAGCTCGCTTCCAAGCGCAAGACCTATGTAAAGCTCAAGTCCGAGATGACCAAGCTCTACGCCCAGCGCAAGGATCTGGACATTGAGCTCGACGATCTCAACACCACCGAGATCCAGACCAACAACGCCATCGAGGCTGCCAAGAAGCGCCACGTCGACGGCTCCGACTACCGCGAGGTTCAGGACCTGGAGAATGAGCTCGCCACCCTGGCCAAGCGTCTGGACAAGATTGAGCACACCCGCAAGGATGTCGTCATCGCCCATAAGGAGGCGCTCGACCGCGAGGCCCGCGCGCAGGCAATCATCGCCAAATTCGAGGAGGGCGTGAAGGCCGATACCAAGGCCGCCCGCGCCAAGGCTGCCGACCTGCAGGCTCAGATTGACTCCGCCACTAAGGAGCGCACCGCACTTGCCGCTACGCTGCCGACCGACGTGCTCACCGACTACGAGCGTCTGCTCAAGCAGTTCCGCGGCCTGGCCGTCGAGACCATCCAGGGCAACATCCCCACGGTCTGCCACACCGCGCTGCAGGCATCGTCCATGAGCGACCTCAACCACGATGGTAGCGAGATTACGCACTGCCCGTACTGCCACCGCCTCCTGGTACTCCCGAGCAAGGAAGCCTAGCGATGACGGCGGCATCCAACAATTCAATGCAACTTGAGGGAAAAACGATCCTGCTGGGCATCACCGGCGGGATCGCCGCCTATAAGTCGTGCAATATCGTGCGTCTGCTGCAAAAGCGCGGCGCACGCGTGAAAGTCGTTATGAGCGAGCACGCGACGGAGTTCGTGGGACCTACCACATTTCGCGCGCTCACGCATGAACCTGTCGCCGTGGGCCTGTTCGATGACCCCTCCGACCCCATACATCACATTTCACTGGCACAAGAGCCCGACCTGGTGGTCGTAGCGCCTGCGACGGCCAATATCATCGCCAAGATGGCCAACGGCATCGCCGACGACCTCATCTCCACCACGCTGCTCGCCACACCACGCCCTATCGTGATCGCCCCGGCCATGAATAACGGCATGTGGAAGGCTCCGGCCACCCAGGCCAATATGACCACGCTGCGCGAACACGGCGTGCATGTGGTTGGCCCGGACAGCGGATACCTTGCCTGCGGCGACGTCGATTCGGGACGCATGAGCGAACCAGAGGAGATTGTCGAGGCCATCTGCGAGTTGCTTGACCCCGCGCCGCAAGATCTCGCGGGCAAACGCATTGTCATTACCGCCGGTCCCACGCATGAGCCGATCGATCCGGTACGCTTTATCGGCAACCGATCGTCGGGCAAGATGGGCATCGCCCTGGCGGGGGAGGCCGCACGACGCGGCGCTACGGTCACGCTGGTGCTGGGGCCGACGTCGCTTAAAACCCCGCGCGGTGTGGAGTGCGTGCGCGTACAGACCGCCGCAGAGATGCTACAAGCTGCCCAGAGCGCCTTCCAGGCGGCCGACGCGGCCATTTGTGCCGCCGCAGTGGCCGACTACACGCCGGCGGCGCCTGCGGACCACAAGCTCAAAAAGTTCAACGAACGCCTGGATCGAATCGAGCTCGTAGAGACGGTCGATATTCTGGCCGAGCTTTCGCGCCAAAAGGGCAACCGCTGCGTGATCGGCTTTGCGGCCGAGACCGATAACGTCGTGGAGTACGCGCAGCGCAAATTGGCGCGCAAGGGGTGCGATGCCATTATCGCCAACGACGTCTCGCGCGCCGATTCGGGTTTTGGAACCGACACCAACAAGGCGTGGATTGTAAGCACAACGGGCGTACAGGAACTTCCCGTACTCACAAAGCCCCAGCTCGCAGATACAATTTTGGACTTGCTTCAAAATTCTTAAAAAAGTTCTTGCACAAGGCTAAAGTTTCGGGTTAAAATACTCCCTGTTGCGAGCGAGAGCAGAGCAACAAACAAAAGCTTCGGGACGTGGCGCAGCTTGGTAGCGCACTTGACTGGGGGTCAAGGGGTCGCTGGTTCGAATCCAGTCGTCCCGACCAGAAGTTTGAAGGTCAGGCACCTAGTGCCTGACCTTTTTTGTTTTAAGCAATTGCTTAATTTTGATTAAGCAACAGGGTGCCAAAAATCTACCTGAGCGATAATCGCCTTTTGCGGCTACTTGCGCGTTTTGCACTCGCTTGAGCCGATTTATTAACGCGATATGAATCTACATACGCGTAGCTGGTATACAGCCGAGTACGGGCCGTATTTATCGCGGCGATTTACGCAGATATAGCGACTGTAACGAACAAGCGTGTCGCTGTATTTATTCCGGTAGTTCACTTGTTCGGAGGACAAGTGAGCGATTGCAACGAAATGCAAGCAGGATAGGCTCTACACGAGTACACCGCAGAGGTAATGGCGGGGGAGTGCGGCAGGCGCTCTGAGAGCCGCTGTATGACCCCATTTCTCCTCAACCCGATTACCTGTGCTATGAACCTCGAATTGTTCGAGTAATCGCCAAAAGAAAAGCCCTCGCAGGATTGCGAGGGCTTTGCGCTAAAAGAGATCAGAAGCAGAAAGCGGGGAGAACATAAAACGAGTCCGTCGCGCTGTAGCTGTAGCAAATACCGCCGCTTTGAACATAGCGAAAGGACGTGGAGCTGCGCGGTCTCACGGAGCGAGTCCAGTGGCTATAGCCTGATGCACCGGAATAGTTCGACCCCGTCACGCCCTTGGATTTGTAGCACTCGTACTGGATGCCGTCGGATTGCATATCCCCGTATACTTCGGTTGCCGAGAGCAGAAAAACCTTGTCGGTCGTCGCTGAGGGGGCACCGCCCCAGTTACCGCCAACGTTATCGGTTGTCTTTGTGACGGGTTTCACCTTTGACTGGAAGAACCTCTTGCCTTATTAAAGAAATACGCCAAATACAACGGATATAAAGCGGAAGGAGGCGACATCAAGTAACTATCAAAGGCCAGATTAAGGAGCCAGCCATGAAGAACTGCCTGCCCTCCATCGTCTCAGCAGCTCTTTGCCTCTCCCTTGTCATGACACCATTTGTGCCCGTTGCGGCAGCCTATGCCGACGATGGATCTCCCGCCGAGAGCAGCGAAATCTACGTCGGAGACAACTACGACGAAAATTACGATATATCCCTTTTTGAGCGCGGACGCTGCACGGATTCATATTCCAAGGCGTGGTGCGATTCTCACGGATTTGCAAATAACCGCCCCGTCCCTCACAAGGTCAAGCTGAACGCGAAGGAGGAGGCTTGCCTGCGCGATCTCCAGCTTGCTGGCACCGCTGAAGTTATCGCCGGTCTCGTGACAACCGGTCCTAGCGGCGGCTTTTTTGCAACCGCAATGACATCGTACCGACTTTTCACTTGCATGTTCTGAAAGGAAGTTGCCATGTTGTCGCAAAATCAATCGAGATACTTGACCACAATCGGCTTTGCCCTGCTTGCATTACTCTTTGCTAGCGACCTTTTGCTGAAACCGCCCAAGGAACTCGTTTCGCTTGCCATAGCCTGCATTTCCGCCCTTTACTTTACGGCAACCCTATTCGTCGGACTAAAGGAGAGG
>UQJA01000051.1 GCA_900541285.1 uncultured Collinsella sp. | reverse complement strand
TGGCGCGCCAGCCGACCGAGAGCGCGTCCTCCACGGCGTGCTGGCATTCCGCGGCGTCCGGGATCTGGTACACGCCGAAGCCGAGCTGCGGCATCCTGACGCCGTTGTTCAAGGTGATGTAGTCCATGGTGCCTTCCTTCCTCGCAACTTGACGTATCCACCATACGAGGGGCGCCGCGCCGGCGGAAGTTTCCGTTGGTGAGGGTTCTATAACGCTGGGGTGCGAACGGGGCTATAACCCGCGGGTTCTAGGCGTCACCTCAAAGAGATCGGCGCCGAGCTCGTCGGCGATGGCCTGAGCTACGACAGCGGTGTGGCCCTGTGCCGAGTAGTAGGCCACGAGGACGTTGCCGTCTGCAGCGGGCACTGCGGCGGGCTCGACAGCCGACTGGTCCTCGGCGGCGGCTTGGTTGGTCCGTTATCGTCTGAGCGCTACTCCTGCGCGTCGAAATCGGGGCGTATGGCCAGGTAGCCCGCGAGTGCTTCCTCAGTGGCGGTGTAGTAGGTCATGGTCCCGTCGAGCTTGGCAATCTCGGCCATCTCGTCTTCGGTGAGGGAGAAGTCGAAGATGTTCGCGTTGTCGGCGATGTGGGCGGGGTTCTTGGAGCCGGGGATGATGGAGGTGCCCATCTGCACGTGCCAGCGCAGGATCACCTGGGCCGGGGTCTTGCCGTACTTCTCAGCGAGAGCGACGAAGACGGGCTCCTCCAGAAGACCTTTGTCGCCGTGGCCGAGCGGGTACCACGCCTCGATCACCGTGCCGTACGGCGCGAGGTAGGCGCGCAGGTCGCGCTGGGCGTGGTAGGGGTGGCACTCAACGGTCACGAGCTGCGGCTTGATGTCGGCGACCTCGATGACCTCGGCAATCTTGTCTTGCGGGAAGTTGGAGAGGCCGAGGGCGCGCACCTTGCCCGCGCGGTAGGCCTCCTCCATCGTGCGCCACGCGGCCAGGTAGTCGCCTACCGGCTGGTGCAGGATGAGCATGTCGACGTAGTCGAGCCCTAGGCGCTGGAGCGTGGCGTCCACCGCCGGCATGCCCGCGTCGTAGACACTCGGCCAGAGCTTGGTGGAGACGAAGATCTTGTCGCGTGCGATGCCGCTCTTGGCGATGGCGCGGCCCACGGCGCGCTCGTTCATGTAGGCGTTGGCGGTGTCGATGTGCTCGTAGCCAGCCGTGAGCGCGGCGGTTGCGCCCGCCTCGGCCTCGGCCGGGGTCATGAGGAAGGTGCCCAAACCCTCGATGGGCATCTCTACGTCGTTGTTGAGCTTCAGATACTCCATGGTCTCCTCCTTAATGGTGACTTTTCGAATACGAGGCTACGGCGTTTACTGACGCGCGAGAAGTTCACGTTGGAATGATGGATATAACCATGGGGTATATACGGCACATAATGCGTGACAGGAGGATCGATGTACAACCCACAGCTTGACACTTTCATCCGCGTGGCGGAGGCGGGCAGCTTCTCCAAGGCGGCACAAGAGTCCTTCATCACGCCCACGGCCGTCATCAAGCAGATGAACCTGCTGGAGTCGCGGCTAGGCCTTACGCTGTTCCACCGATCGCATCAGGGGCTTTCGCTTACGCGAGCAGGCAGGTCGCTGCTCGCCGACGCCCGCCATATCGTGCAGTACTCTCAAGAATCAATCGCACGCGCCCGCGTCGCCGAGCGCGGAGAGAAGCGCATCATCCGCGTGGGAGTGTCGCTCATGACGCCCAGCACGCCGCTCACGAAGCTATGGCCGAAGGTGAAGGAACGTTGCCCTGGCATGAGCCTTCAGGTGGTCACGTTTGAAAACACACCCTCGGCGGCGCGCGGTTTGGCGAACCTCGGGCAAGACATGGATATCGTGGTGGGGATTTTCGACGATGCCTTTCTTAAAGAGCGCGGATGCCTGGGCCTCGAGCTTTCGCGCGAGCCGCTCTGGTGCGCCGTTCCCGTCGACAGCGAGCTCGCCAAACGCGACATCGTCACATTCGACGACCTCCACAATCACAGTCTTATGCTTATACGCCGGGGCTGGAACACCGAAATCGACCGCGTACGCGACGAGATACTCTTGCATCATCCTCAAATCGCGCTCGTAGACTTCCCGCAATATCGGGTGGAGGTGTTCAATCGCGGCGCGAACGAGGACCTCGCGCTTGCGACGCTGCCGTTGTGGGCCAACGTCCACCCCATGCTCAAAACCGTCCCTACCGATTGGGACTGTCTCGTGTCTTACGGGCTGCTTCATTCGCCGCACCCCGCAGACCATGTGCGGGAGTTCCTCGATGCGGTGTCTGCCGTGCTCGAGGCAAAGCATCGATAGGCAGTCGCGAACAGATGCGCTTATGCCTATGGGAATAACGGGAACTGGCTTCTGAGCTTGCGTTTTGATACCGTCGAGTACCGCCCGATGTTGTTTCGGCGTCGCCATAGAGCAAAGCCATCAGCGAAATGACGGGAATAACAGCCTCCGAACCTTCTAGTTCGGAGGCTTTCTTTTTGCATGTCTGCCTAAAACGACTCCTTGCCAAAGCCCCTTGAGCATCGGGCGGCATTATTGAGTGTGGGCGTTATCGTAGGTATCTTTGATTTCTTCCGGCAAATTGTCGGGAATCAGCGCCTTCACTCTATCCTCGTTGCCATCTTGGATCGCCTGCTCGTAGTACCAGCATTTGAACTTCAACATATCCAGCGCACGGTTCATGTTCGCGATTTCCGATTCCATGTGGGCCTTCCGCTCCTCGAACATGGCCTTGCGCTTGGGATATGTCGATGGACCCTCCGCGCACCATTCCATGAACAGCCGGATGTCCTTGATCTCCATCCCAGCCTTCTTTAAGCATTCGATGACCCGAAGCGCCTCGAGTTCCGTATCGCCGAATCGGCGAATGCCGGATGTCCGCTCCAATTCCGGGAACAATCCCTGCTTGTCGTAATAGCGCAGCGTGGAAACGGGCAGACCGAACATATCCGCCACCTGTCCGATTGTGTACATGGTTCCTCCGGACAAATCTCGAATTTACTCCTTGACCTAAAGTTAGGTTTAGGTATTACCTTTATTTTCGTCAATATATATAAGGAGTGCAAGGGATTTTCGCCAAAGGCGCGCGCTTGCCGGAACGGTTTTCGCCGGCGGCGTGAACGGCGTGGGCGAAATCGCCGGGCATCCCGCTCTGGAGCAGGCGCATCGAATGGGCATGGAAATCTAGGCGCGGCTTAGCTGCGCGAAAGCAGTTTGTACTCAAAACCATCGACAGGAGGAATCAAACATGACGATTAAGCAGACAGCGGGCAGGGATGCCCTGGGGGACTTTGCCCCCAAATTTGCGCAGCTCAATGACGATGTGCTGTTCGGCGAGGTTTGGAGTCGAGAAGACGGGCTTTCCCTTCGAGATCGCAGCATAGTGACGGTGGTTGCCCTAATGGCGCAGGGCCTGACGGACTCTTCGTTTCAATATCATCTGATGTCCGCAAAGAACAATGGCGTGACCAGGGCTGAGATAGCGGAAATCCTTACGCATGCGGCGTTTTATGCGGGATGGCCCAAGGCGTGGGCGGCCTTTCGCATGGCGAAGGAGGTCTGGGCGGATGACAATGCCGCTGATGCAAGAGCTAAGCATCAAAACGAGATGGCCTTTCCCATCGGTGCCCCCAACGACGCATTTGCGAAGTACTTTATCGGGCAAAGCTACCTCGCGCCCCTTTCCACCGAGCAGGTCGGCATTTACAACGTTACGTTCGAGCCAGGCTGCCGCAACAACTGGCACACCCATCACGCCAAAAGCGGCGGCGGGCAGATTCTCGTCTGCGTGGCTGGCCGAGGGTTTTACCAGGAATGGGGCAAACCGGCACAGGAGCTGTGCCCCGGCGATGTAGTAAATATTCCCGCAGGCGTAAAGCACTGGCACGGTGCGGCGCCCGACAGCTGGTTCTCCCATCTCGCGGTGGAGGTTCCGGGCGAGGAGGCCTCCAACGAGTGGTTGGAGCCCGTGGACGACGAGCAATACCTTAAAGCGACTGACAAGGAGGTTTAGGTATGGAACAGTTGAATCTGACGCAGGAATGGGACAAAGTATTTCCCAAAAGCGACAAGGTTGAGCACAGCAAGGCGACCTTCCATAACCGATACGGCATCACGCTGGTGGCTGACGTCTACGTGCCTAAGAACGCGGAAGGCAAGCTGCCCGCCATCGCCGTCAGCGGCCCTTTTGGCGCGGTGAAGGAGCAGTCCTCCGGTCTGTACGCGCAGAAAATGGCGGAGTTGGGCTTTTTTGCAATTGCCTTTGACCCGTCCTATACCGGCGAGAGCGGCGGCACGCCCCGCTATGTAGCATCGCCGGACATCAACACCGAGGATTTCTGCGCAGCGGTAGACTTCCTCTCCGTGCAGGAGAATGTTGACCCGGAGCGCATCGGTATCATCGGTATCTGCGGTTGGGGCGGCATGGCGATCAATGCCGCAGCCATTGACACCCGTATCAAAGCGACCGCTGCTATGACCATGTACGACATGACCCGTGTAACTGCCAACGGATATTTTGATGCTGAGGATTCTGAGCAGGCACGCTATGAGAAGAAAAAAGCCATGAATGCACAGCGCACTGTAGATTACAAAAACGGTACCTATGCTCTGGCAGGCGGTGTGGTCGATCCGCTGCCGGAGGACGCACCGCAGTTTGTAAAGGACTATTACGCCTACTACAAAACTCCGCGAGGCTATCATCCCCGCAGCCTGAACTCCAACGGTGGCTGGAATGTGACGTCCTCGCTGTCGTTTTTGAATATGCCGATTTTGCAATATAGCGGCGAAATCCGCTCAGCTGTGTTGCTGGTGCATGGCGAGAAGGCGCACTCCCGCTATTTCAGCGAAACCACGTACGGCAAGCTGACGGGGGACAACAAGGAATTGCTCATTATCCCTGGTGCCAGCCACACCGACCTTTACGATCAGATGGACATCATTCCGTTTGGAAAGCTGAAGGCATTCTTTGAGGAATACCTGAAATAAGGCGCGCCTTGATTCAATACCAAGTTTCCAGCGACGATTCTTCTAAAGAGTGGGAGTAGCTGAAACGAGGCGATTGATTAACTCCATTCGTTTTGGCTACAAGAAAACATGTCGCGCGCCTGCGGCATGAAGGAGGGAGATTCTTATGAATACCGTTGTATTGAGTGGTAGCCCGCGCAAGGGTGCCAATACCGACACCATGGTCGAGGCGTTTGCCGAGACCGCGCGCGAGGGCGGCCATACGGTCGAGGTCGTCCGCGTTGCCGGCAAAAAGATCGCTGGTTGTCTGGGATGCCAGTACTGCTTTACCCATGAGGGCACTTGCGTGCAGAAGGACGACATGGCCGACGTGATCGAGTCGCTGAAAGGCGCCGACATGGTTGTCTTCGCTTCGCCTATCTACTGGTTTGATATCACTGCGCAGGAGAAGGCCGCCATCGATCGCCTGTACGCCTTCGGTGCTACGGGCTTCCCGTTCACCAAGACGGCCCTTTTGCTCGATAGCCACAGCGAGGGCGTCTATGATGCGGCGATCGCTATGTACAAGTCCGCATGCGCGTACTGCAAGTGGGAGGACCAGGGTATTGTCACCATCAGCGGTATGACCGAGCGCGACAGCATGGCCTCCTCGCCCAAGTTGGAAGAGGTGCGTGAGCTCGCTCGCAAGCTCGCCTAAGGACAAGAGGAGCGCATGGCAATCAGCGTTGGCGGAAAGCCTACCTCCCTTGCCAAGAGGAATGCTGATTGCCATGCGTTGATGCTTCCGCGGACAATTCCGGCGTGCTAAAACGCCTTCTCGTTCAAGAATTCCCTGAACGCGGGAATGTCAAAGCCAACGAGACCACGCCCGCGCTCTCCAATGACGCCGTCCTCCAGGAGGCGGCGTTTGTATTGGCTTGCGTAGTTGCTGGCGACGCCCATGCGTTTGGCTATCTCCGAGACCCTGCTGGGGCCAGAATCGGGTAGCATCGCGAGCAAAAACTCAATGTCTTTATCGGAAAGCTCCCGATAGGTCGTTTCGAGAGAAGCCCGACGTCATGCTTCTCGAGTTGCCTGAAGACGCCATTCATGCCCGTGCGCCAGTTGCCCTGAGCCTCTTGAGCATATGTCCAATCGATGCCCACTGGGCCAATTTGAACACCGTTTATGCGCGCGTGAGGCTGTGAGAGGTAGCTATCTGCGGCTTCTTTGGTTCGCTCGATAATATCTTCGAGCATGCCTGGCATGGCGGAGACATTTGCTGCAATCCATGGTGGCCCCTTTGCAGGTTTTGCTAACTTTTGCAACTTTTGCTAAATTTTGCAAGTTTTGCTAACGGCTTAACATGTCTTGTGCCGTGGGATTGCAGGAGTGAAAAACGGGGATTCCTATTATTCCGACTACGTTGCAGCGAGCGGGGCCCGGAGCGCGATATTGCTGCGCTCCGGGCCCCGCTGCTTTGTAAAACCATGACGGTTTGACTGCCGTTGTTTTAGTCAAACAAACTCGGCATGTCGTTTTCCTTCATGAGGGCACCGGCGGAGGGGAGGCTCTGCGCGGTGAACTTTTCGGCCGAGACGCCGGCGCCAAGGATTTCCTCGGTCGTGCCGACGGTGGTGACCGAGCGGCCCTTCTTGGCCGTAAAGGCCTGGACGCCCTGCGTGTTGGTGGTCGTCTTGGTCTTGAGCAGCGACGTGTTGAAGTTCATCAAACGATAGTCGCTCGAGACCAGCGCGATGTCGCGGTCCTCCTTGAGCACCTGGGCATACAGCAGCTTGCTGCCACCGTAGATGGCGTTCTTGAGGCGCTTGCGGTTGGTCTTGGTGACGTATCCGGAAAGCGCGACGCGCACCACGCGGCCGTTCTCAAAGACGAACAGCACGTCGGCCTTGTAGTCCTCGGAGTCGATGACCCAGATGACGCTCTCGTCGGGTTCCATCTCGAGGTCGGTCGGCAGGTACGAGCCCAGCTGGGCCGACTTGGTATCCTCAAACGCCGCAACCTTGCACTTGTACACCTGGCTCTTGTTGGTAAACACGAGCAGCTCGTGGGTGTTGGAGGACGGGAACTCGATAAAGGGCTTGTCGCCGTCCTTGTACTTGAGCGTGGTGGCCTTCTTAAGCACGCGGTCCGTCATCTTCTTAAGGTAGCCATCGCGCGAGAGCATGATGGTGACCGGGTACTCCTCGACTTCGGGCTCCAGGCTTACCTCGATGACCTCGTGGGGCTCGATCCTGCCCGTGCGACGCGGCATCACATATTTCTTGTTGACCGCAGCCAGCTCGTCGCTGATGACCTTCTTGATGTTCTCCTCGCTGGAGAGGATCTCCTCAAGCTCGGCAATCTCGCCCTCAAGCTTGGCAATGTCCTTGGTGCGGTTGAGGATGTACTCCTCGTTGATGTTGCGGAGCTTAAGCTCGGCAACAAACTCGGCCTGGGTCTCGTCGATGTCGAAACCCTTCATAAGGTTGGGCACGACCTCGGCTTCGAGCTTGGTGCCGCGGATGATGGCGATAGCCTTGTCGATATCGAGTAAGATCGCCTCGAGGCCGTGCAGCAGGTGCAGGCGCTCGGACTTTTTGCCCAGGTCAAAGTTGATACGGCGACGCGTGGACTCAATACGCCACTTGACCCACTCGTGCAGAATCTGGCGCACGCCCATAACACGGGGATAACCGTCGACGAGCACGTTGAAGTTGCACGAGAACGAATCCTGTAGCGTGGTCGAGCGATAGAGCTTAGCCATGAGCTTGTCGGGGTCGACACCGCGCTTAAGGTCGATGGCGATGCGCAGACCCGAGAGGTCGGTCTCATCGCGGATGTCAGCGATTTCCTTGACCTTGCCCTCCTTGGAGAGCTTGACGATGCGCTCGATGATGACATCGGTCTTGGTGGTGTAGGGGATTTCGTAGACCTCGATGATGCGCTCTTCGGGAATCCAGCGCCAGCGGGAGCGAATCTGGAAGCTGCCAAGGCCGGTCTCGATAATCTTTTCCATCTCCTCGCGGCGGTAGATGATCTCGCCGCCAGTCGAGAAGTCGGGCATGGGCATGTACTCGAGCAGGTCGCAGTCGGGGTCTTGCAGGTAGTGCATTGTGGCAGTGCAGACCTCGTTGAGGTTGAAGCCGCAGATGTCGGACGCCATGGCGACGCCGATGCCTTTGTTGGCCGAGACGAGGATGTTGGGGAACGTGGTGGGCAGCAGGCGCGGCTCCTTCATGGCGCCGTCGTAGCTGTCGACGAAGTCGACCGGGTCCTTGTCGATGTCCTTGAAGATCTCGGCGCTGATGGGGGAGAGCTTGGCCTCGGTATAACGCGAGGCGGCGTAGCTCAGGTCGCCCGAATAGTACTTGCCAAAGTTGCCCTTCGACTCTACGAAGGGGGCGAGCAGCGCCTCGTTGCCGGTGGCCAGACGCACCATCGTCTCGTAGATCGCGGCGTCGCCGTGCGGGTTGAGCTTCATGGTCTGGCCCACGATGTTGGCGCTCTTCTGGCGCTCGCCCTTGAGCAGACCCATCTTGTACATGGTGTAGAGCAGCTTGCGGTGCGAGGGCTTAAAGCCGTCGATCTCGGGGAACGCACGCGAGACGTTGACGCTCATGGCGTAGGGCATGTAGTTGACCTCGAGCGTCTGCGTGATCGGCTGATCGGTGACCTCGGAGTGCAGGCCGATGACGTTCTCGGCGTTGACCTGCTTTTTCTTTGGCTGGTTCTTCGTCTTCTTCTTTGCCACGATTTCCTCTTGAACTTCTTATGGGCCGTCGTTATCGATTTGCTGCTACTGCAGGTCCAGCTGGTCCAGGTATTCCTTGCCGTGCTCGGAGATATGGCGCTTGCGGCCCGCCTCGTCGTTGCCCAGCAACAGGTTGAACATGGTCTCCATCTTGGTGACGTCCTCGGGCTCCACCTTGATCAGACGACGCGTCTCGGGGTTCATGGTGGTGAGCCACATCATGTCCGGATCGTTCTCACCAAGACCCTTGGAGCGGTTGATGGAGCACTTTTGGTCGCCGATTTCTTTGAGGATGCCGTTCTTCTCGAGCTCGGTGTAGGCAAAGTAGGTCTTTTCTTTGCAGTTGATCTCGTAGAGCGGCGACTCGGCGATATACACGTAACCCTCGTCGATAAGCGTGGGCACCAGGCGATAGAGCATGGTGAGCACGAGCGTGCGGATGTGATAACCGTCGACGTCGGCGTCCGTACAGATGATGACCTTGTTCCAATTGAGGTTGTCCAGGTCAAAGGCGCCGAGGTTCTTGATGCGCTTGTCCTTGATCTCCACGCCGCAGCCCAGCACGCGCATGAGGTCCATGATGATGTCGGACTTAAAGATGCGCGGGTAGTCCTCTTTCAGGCAGTTGAGGATTTTACCGCGGACGGGCATAACGCCCTGGAACTCGGCATCGCGCGACGTGCGAATGGCACCTGCTGCCGAGTCGCCCTCTACGATGTAGATCTCGCGGCGGCTCTTGTCCTTGGAGCGGCAGTCGATGAACTTCTGCACGCGGTTGGCCATGTCGGTCTTCTGCTGCAGGTTGGTCTTGATACTCTGGCGCGTCTTCTCGGCATTCTCGCGCGAGCGCTTGTTGATGAGCACCTGCTCCAGAATCTTGTTGGCAGCGTCTTTGTTCTCGATCAGATAGGTCGAGAGGCGCTCCTTAAAGAATGCCGTCATGGCCTGCTGGATAAAGCGGTTATTGATGGCCTTCTTGGTCTGGTTCTCGTAGGACGTTTGGGTGGAGAAGCAGTTAGTCACCAGAACCAGGCAGTCCTGGACGTCCTGCCATTTGATGCTGCTCTCGTTTTTGTTGTACTTGCCCTGTTGCTTAATGTAGGAATCGATGGCGCTGGTCAGAGCGCTGCGGGCAGCCTTCTCGGGCGAGCCGCCGTTCTCGAGCCACGATGAGTTGTGGTAGTACTCCTGCATCGTGAAGGTGCGCGAGAAGCACATGCATGCGGTGATTTTAACGTTGTAGTCGGGCAGGTCCTCGCGGTCGCGACCGCGACGGTCGGCCTCGATAAAGAAGGGCTCGGTGAGGTAGTCGGTACCGACCTTTTCGAGCACGTAGTCCTCGATACCCTTGGGATAGCAGAAGTCCTCTTCGGAGAACTCGCCGTCGTCGCCCTCGATGCGCAGGCGGAAGGTCACGTTGGCGTTGACCACGGCCTGACGGCGCATGGTCTCGCGATACCAATCGTGGGGAATGCTGATCGAGGTAAAGACCTCAAGATCGGGGCGCCATTTGATGGTGGTGCCGGTGCGGTTCTCGTCGCTGGGTTCGATTTCGAGTGCCTTCTTCTTGGCGCCGACAACCTTGCCCTTCTTAAAGTGTAAGGAGTACTTGTTACCGTCACGCCAGACGGTGACGTCCATGTACTCGGAAGCGTACTGAGTCGCACAGGAGCCCAGGCCGTTGGTGCCGAGCGAGAAGTCGTAGTCGCCGCCCTGGTTGTTGTTGTATTTGCCACCTGCGTAGAGCTCGCAAAAGACGAGTTCCCAGTTAAAACGCTTCTCGGAGGGGTTCCAGTCGAGCGGGCAGCCGCGGCCGTTGTCCTCTACCTGAATGGAACCATCGCGAAAGGCGGTAAGGGTGATGAGCTTGCCGTAGCCCTGGCGCGCTTCGTCAACGGCGTTGGACAGGATCTCGAAGGCGGCATGCGCGCAGCCGTCGAGCCCGTCCGAGCCAAAGATGACAGCGGGGCGCAGACGTACGCGCTCCTCGTCCTTGAGCTGGCGGATGCTGTCGTTACCATAGTTTGCGGTGTTTTTTGCCATACTCGCTCTCTCGGTGCTCCTTTGCTGCGTTTAAGTCATATAGATAGTCAAGGTAGCATAGCCAAGCCCACAGACGATTCCAACCAACACGAAATCCATCGAACAATCGTTCGTAGTTATAGCTAAAGTATTGAGTTGCGGCGCGGCATTGTTAAACAATTTTGGATTCAGACGAGTTTTGTTTAATAGGTACTTAGATCTATTTAACAAAATCGAATGATGCTGTTTAAACGAGCGTGGCACATCGACTGACAATCGGTCGCGCTTACTCGGGCAAAACCGAGTCGGTTCTGTCCGAGTAAGTTTGAAGGCGGTTGAAGACGCCCTATCTTGTTTGCGGCTGTTGGTTCAAATCGAACATTGGGACAGGCGTCTCGTTTTATGGGCCACGGGCGTGCGTGTGCGTGTCCTTTTGGCCCATAGGGGATGCTGACAGGTCGTTATTTGGGCCGCGGGTCACTTCGCCCGTGTCGTTTTTCGTCATACGCTCATAGTGGAAGCCGATGCCACGGGGGCGACGAAAGCCTCGGGGAACGGACGATAGAACCGACTCCAGAGGCCCCGGGGTAACGGATGAGCGGCAAGCCGAAAGGAGCGGTGAGGATGATGAAGCCCGTGACAAGGAAGCTGCTGTTAGGAATTCCCGCTGTGATGCTTTCGGCCGTGCTGGCGTGTACGCTTGCCGGCTGCGGCGGTAATGCGCTGAGTGGCTCGGGCGGGAACGGCTCTGTGCAGGAGAAGTCCAAGAAGGCCAAGACCTATGATTCGCAGACGGTCGAGGTGGCAGGCATTACCTATGAGTCGGTGGCTCACGGTACGTTCTATCGCGGCGACGCCAAGCTGCAGGACGGCTTTTACCTGCACGTCAAGATCACCAACAACAATGCAAAGAACAGGACGTTTGACTCCTTTAACGTGCATGCTGCCCAGGGCGATCTTGAGGCAGGCGACCCGTTGTTTACTTCCGGCAAGGCGGCCGTGCTCGACTACGTTGCAAGCGAGGCTCCCGATGAGCTTCACGAGGGCATCGATCTTTCCAAGAGGCCAGATATCGGTCCGGGCGAGACCGTTGAGTACGTATATTTCTGGGCGCCCAAGACGGCGTACTACGGGCCCATCACTGTCGAGTTCGTAGACGCTTACGCCCCCGCTAAGAATCACGAAGCCATGCACTTTGACACCACGGGGTGCGAGACTAAGGAGTTCAAGGCTGCCGGCGGTGTGGCCGATTCTGGTGACGCGGCCAATATGACCGGCATCGATTGCGCGTCGTACAGTATCGAGGCCGCCGATGGGTATACGCTGGATTCGTCCAACGAAGAGCACGAAAAGGCAAACTTCTTCCACGACGAGACTGGAGGGCGCCTGAACATCAGCATCTTCCCGCGCTCGCCGGAGGAAGAGGTTGCAAGCCTGCAGCAGGTCTACGAAGGCAAAGAGACGACAACCGACCAGGTCGAGTACAACGGCATAACGTGGCTGCGCTTTACCGGTCCCGACAACGGCCATACGCTGTTTGCGACGGCTCCCGCAACGGGTGAAACCGTCCGCGTGTCGATTGGCTGGAAGATCGATTGGGACGCCGCCGTGCCCATGATGGAGGCGCTAAAGCTCAAGTAGCGCTGTGATTCCCATGTCAGGCGACTCAGGGCTGGCTCCGAGTTATCGGGGCCAGCCCTTTTTGGTGCTCGATGAGCAGGGCCAGTGCCTCGCACGGTTTCGGGTACAGCGGTGCGCCGTGCCGCAATGACAGACATGATTTTCATAATGACATATATAGTTGACATTGCCTGATAGATGCAATATATTTCTGCCATGTTGCAACGGATATCTGTCCATTACCACGAAAGGAACTCCATGCCGGGCAAAAAGAACCTACGCATGAAGGCGGCGCGCGCGGCGGTTGGCCTTTCGCAAGCTGACTTGGCCGAGGCCGTGGGCGTTACGCGCCAGACCATCGGTCTGATCGAGGCGGGCGGCTACAACCCCACGCTCAATTTGTGCGTGGCAATCTGTAAAGCGCTACGCGTTACGTTGAACGACTTGTTTTGGGAAGACGAGAGCGACGTCGACCCTGACGCTCTTTAGGAGTTCGCTATGAAATTTGAAGATTTAAAACTCGTGCAAAAGTGGCGTGAATATGCCGGCCCAAAGGATGAGCGCCTGGAGGCTGAGAGCGCGAAGATCTACAAGATTGGTTTCGTGCTGCTTTCGTTTGGCATGTTGATGATCTTTTTCTACCAGTTTATAGCTCGACAGGTTGCGTGGGTTCACAGCGACGCCAGTGAAATGCCGCATGGCTTTGCAACGCCGTTCGAGGCAGCCATGTATTTGTGGCTCGTTCTCGTGATGTTGATTTGCGCAGGACTGCAAACGCGGAAGGGCTATGTCGATACCAATCGTTTTGGGCAAACCGAGCATCTTCCTGTTGGATATTTCCTGCTTATCAGCGGCCTTAGCGGCGCCGCGTTCGCGCTTGTTATTGCCGCAATGCGCTGTATCGCTGAGGCGCAGATCGTACCGCTCGAAAGCGTCTTTTGGTTGGCGAACCTGGCCACGGGCGTGTTCTGCGGTGCGACGATTTTCGCGGCCACGTTTGCTGCCCTGTGCGCAACGTTTTTCACGGCGAAAAGACGCCGTGCCAAGCTCGAGACAGAACTCGACTCCACTGACGATATCTAATGCGCAATGGGCCGGCTCTGGGTATCCAGAACCAGCCCTTTTTGATGTTCGATGAGCCGAGTCGGCGTCTCTCACAAAAGTAACTAGGGGCTAGCGAGGTCTATCCGAATTGGCCTCATTGGCGGTGTCGGTTTCGAGCGCCGTGCGGCGGGGGGGGTTGGGGGCGGGGGCGGCGCCGCGCGCCGTTCAGGTCG